>RZYZ01000287.1 GCA_009930125.1 Clostridia bacterium
GGGAAGGTCCAGGGTCATGGAAGGAGCCGGTGGCGCCGTAGGCGGTACCGTGCTGAGACAGATGTTCTCCTTTTCCATCCCCACTTTCACGGAGAATACCGAGTTTAGCGCATGCTGCACAATAAGCTCAGGCAGCACCTTATAAGCTTCCCTGGCTGTGGCATTGGCATTATGGGCACCATCGATCTGGGCCATCTGGGCAAAAGCCATGACCTTTTTCGCATAACCCGCATCCACAAAGGAACGGACCATGTTGATGTTTCTGTAGAGCACGTTGTACTGGGGATCCTGATGTGCTCCGTTGACGCCTTCCTCGGCGAACATCACAGCGATTTCAGGACCTGCCACACCGGAAACATAAGAGTGATAGTTGATTTCTCTGCCCACTTCCTCTTCGATGAGATCCAGGGCCTTTCTCTGGGCTCTCACCTGTTTTCTGGTGATGGGAATGCCGCCTATGCCCTGAGGGGTTCCTTCAATAAGGCCATCATAGTGGCTCTGACCTGCAGTTCTGATGACCATGATATGGTCTGCACCATGCCAGGCGGCCATTCTCATTCTTCTGATGTCATCCTCGAACCTGCCCGATGCGATTTCCGTGGTGATCACAGCCTTCGGCTGCGGATCGATGTTCTCGAAATACTTGGCGGAAGGGAGACTTTCACTCTGGGTCAGGGGTCTGCTCATTTCCTTGTAGGTGAACTGTCCCATGGTCAGGTCCTTCACAGGCTCTCTCCAGTGCCATCCACGCCTTTTGGGGGTATAGCTTTCCAGATTCTTCAGTATTTCTTCCACACTCAGTTTCTCGTTCCTCTGAAGCTTCATTATTTACCCCCCTTGAAGATAGTCTGTGCAATATCCAGATGTTTTCCTTCTGCCATTTCCCTGCCGACCTTTAGATAGTCTTCCTTAAGCTTTTCCGCCGTCTTCAGCACGATGTTGCCGGCGCCTTTGCCCATGAGCCCAAGATCCAATACATGATTCACGATATCGCGCGCTTCAAGGCTGGAAAAACCCATCCGAAGAAGCACGGACCTTTCCACGGAGGGAGAAGTGCTTTTCTTTGAAAGCGCAATGAGCGGCTCCACAATCTCTTCCGCCAGGGAGAAGAATCTCGCCTTGAGCTCCTCGTCGCTGAGCTCTGCCAGATGCGCCCGTCTTATATTGAAATCGTCTTTTCTTTTTTCTGCCATATTCATTTACCCCTACTCTCTCATTTGTCTTATAAAACCACATTAACACCAAGAAGCTGAAGCTCCAGTTTCACAAAGTCATAGGATGCGCGCACTTCTTCCATCAGATAGAAGAGATCCAGCTCCGTGACTCTTTCGATTTTCTTGCCTGTCACGATATTCTTCAGAAGAGACCGTTTCAGATTCTCCAGGTCCACCGGCCGGAGCCTGATGTCTTCCGGACTCTCGGGAAGAATGATGTTCTTTCCAGGCACTTCTTCATCGGCGTTTCCGAAGTATACCTCCACACCTCTTTCTCTTGCAAAGGAAAGCTGCGCTAACGGATGCTTTCCGGCACCTGTGTACTCCGTCTCCTGCACCACAAGAATATCCGTATCCTTCATGGTTCTCGCCATGGCAAAGGCTGCCGTGAGGGAAGTGTTTCCTGCAGGACCTCTTTCCAGTCCCTCCAGCTGGGCCAGAGCTTCGGTCATATAGAAGACCTCTCCCTGCTTCACCAGATAGTATTCATCCATGTAGCGCAGAGGTCTTGCAGCGCTTCTGGGCACATCACTTCGGTCCGGGAAGGTGGCAAAGGGAATGCCGAATCCCGTATGCCCGGTGGTGAAGGACTTCTTGTTGAAGTCCACATCCGAGGCCATATGAAGGCCCTTGAGGTCCACACTGACCCCGATGACCTTCGTCTCCTCCGCTCCGGCCTGTCTCAGTCCTCTGGCGGTTCCTGTGAGGTTTCCGCCTCCCGCATGGGTCACTAGCACCGCTTCCGGGAACTTTCCGTATTTCTCCTTCACCTCTTCCGCAATCTCATAGCCCAGGCTTTCCACGCCACGGATGCCGAAGGAGGAATAAAGGGAAGCATTGAAATAGCCCGTCTCTTCCAGAATGCTCAAGAAGGTGTAGAAGAGCTCCGGTCCCACGGTGAGTGAAATCACTTCCGCCCCCAGGGCCTCGCACTTTCTTCTCTTCTCCAGAATCTCCGGCTGACCGATGCCCCCACTGTCATAGCATTCCTGGACCACGATGCACTTTAAGCCAAGCTTTGCAGCCTGGGAAGCTACTGCTGCGCCGTAGTTGCCCGATGTGGCGGTGACGACGCCTTTATAGCCCAACTCCTTTGCCTTGTATACGGAAAGGGAGGCTCTTCTGTCCTTGAAGCTTCCGGAGGGATTGCCCGCTTCATCCTTGATGAAGATTCGGGCTCCTTTGCCGGGCTCCGAGAATTTTCTTGCAAGGGCTGTGAGATTTTTAAGCTCCACCAGGGGTGTATCCCCCACAGACACTTCTCTCTGAATTCTTCTGATGTCCTCCATGGTGAGATGCACATCTTCCATCAGGGTCTCATAATCGAAGGCGATGTCAGAGAGCTCATATTCCTCATAGTCCAAACC
>RZYZ01000046.1 GCA_009930125.1 Clostridia bacterium
TTCGATCTGACCATCGATACGGAAATACCCATCGTATTCACAGGAGCCATGCGCTCCGGTTCGGAGCTTGGATATGATGGTCCATCCAATCTGGCCCAGTCTATAGTCACGGCATCCTCCAAGGAATCCAGAAATCGTGGAGTGCTTGTCTGTCTCAATGGGGAACTCAATGCGGCCCAGGAAGTGACTAAAACCAATTCACTTTCCCTGAACGCATTTCGAACCCCGTCCTTTGGTCCCTTGGGCATCGTGGACAACAATCGTGTCATCTATTACAGAAGCAATGACATCAGACAGGTTCATGACATTGATCACCTGGTATCCAATGTGGAACTGGTGAAGACTGTGGCAGGGATGGATTCTTCCTACCTGAAATTTCTTGTGGATAAAGGCACGAAAGGGATTGTCATCGAAGCCTTCGGACGAGGCAATGTTCCGCCTCAGATGGTTGAAGGCATACGCTATGCGTTATCCCGGAAAATCCATGTGGTCATTGTATCCAGATGTTATGAAGGACGTGTCTTCGGCAGTTATGGATATGAGGGTGGAGGAAAGCATCTGAGAAACATGGGCGTCATATTCGGAGATGCACTGCCTGGTCAGAAAGCAAGAATAAAGCTCATGGTAGCCCTTTCCATTTACGATGATCCGGAAGATGTCAGAGACTGGTTTGAGAAGGATCTCTATCTGGAAGATTCGGATAATGCTTGATACACTGCACGGTAAAGCATATAATGAAGTGATAAATTGGAGGCTTATGATGATAAAAAGCATGACAGGCTTTGGAAGAGCCATGGTGGATGACGGAAAGAGAAGTTTTCTGGTGGAAATGAGAGGGGTCAATCACAGATATCTGGACATGAATATCAGGATGCCCAAGAGTCTCATGCCGGTGGAAGACCGTGTGAGAAAAGTGATTTCAGGGTACCTTTCCAGAGGAAAGGTGGATGTGTTCATCACATACAGAAATTATGCCAAGGAAGATACGGTGGTGAAATCCAATCAGTATCTGGCCAAAGGATATGTGGATATACTGAAGAACCTGCGGGATGAGTTCATGCTCGCCGATGATATTTCTGTCTCACTGGTCTCGAGATTCCCTGATGTGGTTTTCACGGAAGAGAAAGAAGAGAATATCGAAGAAATCTGGACCCTTATGGCAGAAGCGGTGGATGAAGCCGCCAGGAAGATGCTGGAGATGAAGGAAGTGGAGGGAGCATCCCTTAAAAACGATATGCTGGTCAAGGCGGATGAGATCAGAAAGATTGTGGAGAAGATCAAAGAGAAGGATAAGGAAGTCATACCACTGTATAAGGAGAGGCTTGAAAACAGGATCGCAGAGCTTCTGGAAACCGTACCGGTGGATGAATCCAGGCTGGCTCTGGAAATCGCGCTGTACACGGACAAAGCAAGCATCGATGAGGAGATCACAAGACTTCTTTCTCATATGGACCAGATGGAGAAATTTCTGGATGAAAGTGTTCCTGTGGGCAGGA
The DNA here is from genome assembly GCA_009930125.1 of Clostridia bacterium. GTDB lineage: Bacteria > Bacillota > Clostridia > Clostridiales > Clostridiaceae > Proteiniclasticum. The sequence goes on from RZYZ01000046.1 coordinate 1,497, forward strand.
AACTGGATTTCCTTGCACAGGAGATGAACAGGGAAGCCAATACCATGGCATCGAAATCCGTGGATATCGAGATCACGAATCACGTGCTTCTCATCAAAAATGAGATCGAGAAAATCAGAGAACAAATGCAGAATATAGAGTAGGGGTGAGGTCATGAATATTAAACTCGTTAACATAGGTTTTGGGAATATCGTATCAGCGAATAAGATTGTAGCCATCGTATCTCCTGAATCCGCTCCTATAAAAAGGATCATTCAGGAAGCAAGAGAAAGAGGCATGCTCATTGATGCCACATATGGAAGAAGGACAAGAGCCGTTGTCGTGACCGATTCGGATCATATCATTCTTTCCGCGGTACAGCCGGAAACTGTAGCGCACAGACTGGAGACGAAAGACGAAATTGTGGATGAGGTAGGTATAGATGAGTAGAGGATTACTCCTGGTCATATCAGGACCTTCAGGAGCAGGTAAAGGAACCGTATGTGATGCATACAAGAAACACTGTAAAAATCATATATGGAATTCTGTATCCATGACCACCAGAGCGCCAAGAGCGGGTGAAGTCGAGGGAGAAAGCTATTACTTTGTGAGCCGGGAAGAATTCAAGGCCATGATAGAGAACGATGAATTTCTGGAATATGCGGAGGTATATGGGAACTATTACGGCACACCGCGTGCTGAAGTGGAGAAGAAACTCAGTGAAGGTACGGATGTGATTCTGGAAATCGACATTCAGGGTGCACTGAATGTGCAGGAGAACACCACGGAAGGGATCTTCATCTTCATACTTCCACCTTCCATGAACGAGCTGAGAAACAGGATCATCGGCAGAGGCAGTGAAACACCCGAGTCGCTTCTGACCAGATTCAAGTCAGCGTATAACGAAATCAACTATGTGAACAAATACAATTATGCCATCACCAATCACACAGTGGAGCAGGCTTATCAGGATCTGATATGCATTGTCAGAGCTGAGAAATGTCGTGCCACTCGTGTTTCAAATGAGATATTAACCCTTAAGGAGGAAAAATTATCATGAGTTCATTAATCGATCCATCAGTAACAGAATTACTAAACAGAGTAGAGAACAGGTACAGACTGGTGACCATCACTTCCAGAAGAGCCAGACAGCTCATAGACGGACAGGAACCCCTTCTGCCCGGAACCAGCGTGAATCCGCTGTCCAGTGCAGTAAACGAAGTGAATGCAGGGCTTATAGAATATGAAACACTAAAAGATGGTGTGAAATAAGATGAAGAGTGTTGTGCTGGGCGTAACAGGGGGCATAGCCGCCTATAAAGCCCTTGAACTGGTTTCTCGGCTGAAAAAGCAGAATATCGATGTGGATGTAGCCATGACAAAATCGGCACAGGAATTCGTCACCCCGCTCAGTTTTCAGAGTCTCAGCCAGAATCCCGTCATCACGGATATGTTCGATGAACCCAAGGCATTTGAGATTGCTCATATTTCCCTTGCTCAGAAAGCGGATGTGTTTGCGGTGGTTCCGGCGACGGCAAATATGATCGGAAAGATCGCAAACGGCATTGCGGATGACTGGATTTCGACTTCCATTATGGCCACTCAGGCCAAGGTCCTGATTGCACCTGCCATGAATACCCAGATGTATGCCAGTCCTATGGTTCAGGAGAACATCGAAAAACTGAAGAAGCTTGGATTCACTTTTGTGAAGCCCGGCGCAGGCAGACTTGCCTGTGGGGATGTGGGCGAAGGAAAGCTTGCTCTGGTTGATGATATCTTCAATGAGATCATGAAACTTCTTTATCCGAAGAAGGATTATGAAGGAAAAAAGGTCATTGTCACAGCAGGAGGCACAGAAGCGCCCGTGGATCCCGTGAGGGTTCTGACGAACCGCTCTTCCGGAAAGATGGGTATCGCTCTTGCAAAGGCGTTGAGAGACCGTGGTGCGGAGGTGATTCTCATAACCGGGAACATCACCTGCAGTGCACCTCAGGGCGTGAAACAGATCCAGGCACTTACCAATGAAGCCATGGACCGTGCAGTAAATGAGCACTTCGATTCTGCAGATCTGGTCTTCATGGCTGCAGCGGTTTCCGACTTCAAGGTGAAGGAAGTGGCAAAGGACAAGATCAAGAAAGAGGAGTCTTCTCTGATGCTGGAACTGGTGAAGGACAAGGATATTCTGAAGGGGCTGGGAGAGAAGAAGAAGAACCAGATCCTCATCGGTTTCGCTGCTGAATCCCAGAACCTGGAGGAGTATGCTGCTGATAAGCTCACCAGAAAGAATCTGGATTTCATTGCAGCCAATGACATCTCAGAGGGGAAGGTTTTCGGACAGGATCACAACAGAATCATTCTGATCGGAAAGGATGGTCTGAAAAGAGATCTGGGCGAATTATCCAAAGAGGATACAGCCCATGCCATCCTGGATGCCATAATGGACAGTAAAACCGAAAATATGTAGTGCATGATAAAATCATAAGTCAGGGTATGGCTTATGATTTTTTTAAACATTTTTAAAGTTTCGTATTAAAAAATGAACCTTTTGGCGTAAACTGAAGTATATATAGATAAGAGGAAGAAGCTGAAGGCGGGTGACGGAATGATTGATGCGTGTATCGAGGAATACGGGAAAAGGCTATATTATCTGTGCCTGAAACTGGAGAGGGATCCCCACAGGGCGGAAGAGCTCTATCAGGAGACCTGGCTGAAAGTCCTGAAGGGAATAGACTCCTATGATCCGAAGCAGCCCTTTTACCCATGGCTGACAAAATCCTGCGTCAATGTCTATCGCAGCCTGCTGAGAAAGCGCGCTGTGGAGCATCTGTTTTCTGATTTCGCATCCAGTGAGCGCAAAGAGTTCATTCTTGATCATGCAGAATACAGGCAGGAGGATCCAGTGCGGGAAGATCTACTTGCAGCACTGAAGAATCTGGATCCCAGAAAGAGACTGATTGTCGTTCTGCACTATTATGAAGGGTACACAACGAAAGAAATCGCTGTCCTTGCCGGTATAAAAGAAGGTACTGTGAAGTCCAGGCTGCATGCGGCAAGAATAGAGTTAAGGAGGGAACTTGAAGAATGAATGAGCATAAGGATTTTGATCGGCTGATCAGAAATGCTTTTGATGATATGAGAGCTTCAGAGAAGCGGGAGGAAGTGTTCATCGTCGAGCCTTTCTACGACAGGAAGAAGCTTGTAAGGATCTCAAAAGAGAGGAGAGAAAGGAAAGTTATTGTGTTCTTGACAACTCTGGCTGTGATTCTTTTCAATTACGCCATGTCATTTCTTCTGGGGGTTGCAGCTGAACTTCCATTATGGGCGGTGAATCTTGTGGCTCTACTGCTCAGCATTCTGAGTCTATTTGTGATCATCCTCTTCTACGGATTAAATAAACTCCACATCAACCATAAGGAGGCTCTTTACCTATGAGTATATTACTATCCACCATCCCACTGCTGATCATACTGCTGTTCATTTTCGTCATTCCCATCATGATTGGTGTCTATGTCTATCGGGATGCCAGCGAGAGAGGGATGAATGCACTACTATGGACCATCGTTGCTGTATTTGTGCCCTCACTTCTGGGGCTCATCATTTATCTTATTTTCAGAGAGAACTATTCCTCTCTATCCTGCGCCAACTGTGGAGAACGGGTCAGGCAAGAATTCATGACCTGTCCATCCTGCGGCGCGGATCTGAAGGAAAGATGCCCTGACTGCGGCATGGCGGTGGAGCCTCACTACAAAGTCTGCCCCAACTGCGCCAAAGCGCTGGATCATTATCAGGACAATCCATATAGGGAGAGAACGGTCAAGAAAGGGAACAGATCCCTTATTGCAATACTTGCCATAGCCGTACTCCTGCCATTCATCATAGTCGTGGTGCTGGGCTCTCTGTTCTATTCAGTGAGAACGGAGACGATTCACGAAGAATTCAATGTCCCGCAGGAAGAGTTCTTTGATTTTGATGCATAGGGTGAGAAGGACAACCCATCCTTCTGATAGCGGCGGCATAAGGCCGCTTCAATGCAGATACAACCTGTAAGAGCGACATGACACCGAATAGAATCGGACATGGAAGAAGACCGGCAAGAGATTCATGAATCACTTGCCGGTCTTCTTCCTATGCACCCAGATAGGCTTTCCTGACTTCTTCATTATGGAGAAGATCTTTGGAACTTCCTTGCAGGTCTATGATTCCATTTTTCAGGATGTATGCACGATCGGAAAAATTAAGTGCCAGATTCGCATTCTGCTCCACCAGAAGAATGGTAGTGCCTGTTTCATTGATGTCACGAAGAATCGTGAAGATTTCTTCCACAATAAGTGGAGCAAGTCCCATGGAAGGCTCATCCAGGAGGAGAAGTCTGGGCCTTGAAAGCAGTCCGCGTGCGATGGCGAGCATCTGCTGCTCCCCGCCGGATAAAGTTCCAGCCATCTGATATTTTCTTTCCAGAAGGCGAGGAAACAGTTCAAAGGAGCGCTTGAAATCCTTTTGCACCCCTTCCTTGTCTTTTCTGGTGATGGCACCGACTTCAAGGTTTTCATAGACGCTCATTCTAGGGAAAACTCTTCTTCCTTCCGGAACATGGGAAAGTCCCATTTTCACGATATCAGAAGCAGGTTTTCTGGAGATATCCTTGTTTTCAAATAGAATATCGCCGGAGGACTTTCTGACCAGACCGGAAATGGTGCGCAGGGTTGTGGTTTTTCCGGATCCGTTTGCTCCGATGAGGGAGACCACTTCACCCTGGCCGATTTCCAGGGAGATGTTCCTTAGGGCCTGGATGGCGCCGTAATGGACGGAAAGATTACTTAGCTTCAGCAACGTAATCACCTCCCAGATAGGCCTTGAGTACTTGTTCATTGCATTGGATGCTTTCCGGATCTCCTTCAGCAATGAGATGACCGTAGTCAAAGACGAAAATCTTGTCGCACAGTTTCATGACCAGTGACATATCGTGTTCGATGAGGATGATGGTAAGCTGGAATTCTTCCTGCACCCATTTAATAAGCTTTGTGAGTTCCTTTGTCTCATTGGGATTCATGCCCGCAGCGGGTTCATCCAGAAGAAGGATTTTAGGGTCTGCCGCCATGGCTCTGGCAATCTCCACTTTTCTCTGGTCTCCATACGAGAGGTTCTTCGCCTTCTCGTCTCTTTTATCATAGAGGTGGAAGATCTTCAGCAGTTCATGGGCTTTTTCCATGGCTTTCTTCTCTTCTCTGAAATAGGAGGGAAGTCTCAGCACGGAGGGAAAAACACCATAGGAGAGATTGCAGTGATAGCCAAGAAGAACATTGTCTGTAACAGTCATTTCCTTAAACAGACGGATATTCTGAAAGGTTCTTGCAATGCCATACTTCGTCATTTTCTGTGGTCTCAGCATGCGACTGGTCACATCACCGTTGATATGATAGATGATGTCTCCGGAGCTGGGCTTGTAGATTCCCGTAAGGAGATTGAAGAAGGTGGTCTTTCCCGCACCGTTGGGGCCGATGATTCCGGTGATGGTGTTTTCTTCCACTTCCAGGTCGACATCTGTGACAGCCTTTACGCCGCCAAAGTTTTTTGTGAGTTTTGTTACGTTAAGCAGTGCCATTTCATGCCTCCTTTTTGACAAGTTTTCTGATCGGTTCCAGAATCCGCTGTGGTTTGTAGACCATCATGATGAAAAGAATCACCGCATAGATGACCATTCTCAGTTCGGGAATGCCCTGAAGGGACAAGGATACCAGGGACAAAGCGATGGCGCTCAGGATGGAACCTCTGATGCTTCCCAGTCCGCCCAGTACGACGATGACAAGGATATCCACGGATTTCATGAATCCGAAGGAATCGGGCCTGATGAAGTAGAAGTAGTTCGAATAGAGGGCACCTGCAATGCCTGCAAAGAGCGCACCTATGGTGAATACCAGCACTTTGTAGTAGTTTGTATTCACACCCATGGAAGTGGATGCGATCTCATCTTCCTTGATGGAGATGACAGCCCTGCCATTGTAGGAGGAAAGGAAATTCGAAATCACTACAACTGTCAGCACGATGATTCCGAAAAGCCAGGTCCAGTTGGTGTATCTGGGGATATCATTAAGTCCCATGGCCCCTCCGATGTACTTCCAGTTGAGACCGATGATTCGGATGATTTCTCCGAATCCCAATGTGGCAATGGCCAGATAGTCGCCTTTGAGTCTCAGTGTCGGAACGCCTATAAGGACGCCGGCAAGGGCTGCAGCAAGGGCTGCGCCAAGTATACCCACTATAAAGGGAAGTCCCAGTTTCGCGGTAAGAATCCCGGATGCATATGCTCCGATGGACATGAATGCAGCATGACCGAGAGACAACTGACCGGTGAAACCGGTGATGAGATTGAGGCTCACCGCCAGGATGATATTGATGCCGATACTTACGATGTTGAGAAAAATATAGGAATCAATGATTCCTGCATTCATCATCAGGTACACGAGGAGATAGACGGCAAGAACCATCACGCTCTTTATGATATTATTTCTGCTGATTAATTCTTTCATGTTACCACCTATACCTTTTCCTGTTCTTTATAGCCCATGAGCCCTGTGGGCTTGATGAGCAAGACCAGAATCAGGATGAGAAAAGCGACTGCATCTTTATAAAGCGAACCACCGATGGAACTGACCAGTGTCTCGATGAGACCCAGAAAGAAACCACCGAATACGGCCCCCGGAATGATTCCGATTCCGCCGATTACAGCAGATACGAAAGCCTTCAGACCAGGCGTTGCACCCATGAGCGGATTCAGCGTACTGTAATAGACGCCGATCAGCACGCCCGCAGCACCTGCAAGTGCGGATCCGATGAAGAATGTATAGGAGATGGTTTTATTCACATTGATGCCCATAAGCTCCGCTGCATCCTTATCCTGAGAAAGGGCTCTCATGGATTTTCCGATTTTGGTTCTGTTTGTGATGTACATAAGGATGATCATGAGCATGACCGTGATGCCGATGATGTAAAAGCTTTTGATGTCGATGACGGCACCAGTCCCCATGACATTGATCTGGGAAGAGGGGAGCACTTCCTTGTAGGTTCTGCTTTCCGGGCCGACGAAATACATCATACCGTATTGAAGAAACAGAGAGACTGCAATGGCAGTGATCAGATTTGAAATTCTCGATGCTCCTCTTAAGGGTTTATAAGCCACTTTTTCAATGACCATGCCCAGTATCCCGCAAGCCAGCATGGATGTGATCAGGGCAGGGAAGAAAGAAAAACCGAAAATGCCCGTCAGGGCAAACCCGATGTATGCGCCGATCATCAGGACATCTCCATGGGCGAAGTTAATGAGATTTATGATTCCGTATACCATGGTATACCCAAGGGCGATCAGTGCATAGATGCTCCCGAGAGATACTCCGTTTATCAGCTGCTGTATGATTTGTTCCAAGATGAAACCTCCTTTAAATGGAGTAGAGGCTGCCTAAATACCAGGCAGCCCTATCCTTGTGGTCTTTTTTATGGTTGCTGCTTCATGAGGTAGGTTGGGACACCGTCTTTTACCTCAAGAATGGTCACTGCCTTGACAGGATTGTGGAAATCATCGATGGACAGTGTTCCTGTGATTCCTTCAAAGTTTTCAGTTGCTTCCAGAGCTTCTTTCAGTTTTTCGCGGTCCACTTCTCCAGCTCTTTCCAGCGCATCTGCGACCATGTAGGCCATATCATAGCCTAAGGCGTTGAAAGCGTCTGGGTCTGCACCGAATTCTGAATTGAAGGAGGTCTTGAATGCCACAACGTCTTCAGAAGTATCACTGGAAGAATAGTGATTGGAGTAGTAGGTTCCGTTCAGATTATCCGCGCCTGCGATTTCCAGAAGCTTCGGAGAATCGAAACCATCTGCACCAAGAACGGGCATATCCATTCCGAGCTCTCTTGCCTGCTTGATGATGAGGCTGACTTCCTCATAGTAGCCTGGTACAAACAGTACGTCTGGTTCGGATGCTTTGATGTTGGTCAGAAGTGTTTTGAAGTCTGTATCTTTTGCCTGATAGGCTTCTTCTGCAACAATTTCTCCACCCAGTGAACCGTAAGTGCCCTTATAGGCATCGGTGAGTCCCTGGCTGTAATCCGAGGTATTGTCTCTCAGGATGGCAGTCTTTAATAGACCCAGTTCCTTTGCAGCGAAGTTTGCCATGGTGACACCCTGGAAAGAATCGCTGAAACAGGTTTTAAATACATACTGTCTTACATTGCCGTTGGCATCTAAAGTGACATCATCGGCAGTGGCGGAGGCTGAAATCAGCGGCACCTTGTTCTCTTCCGCTGGTGGAAGTGCGGATTTTGTATTACCCGATGTAGCAGGCCCCAGGATGGCTACGACGTTGTCTCTCGTTGCAAGTCTGGATGAGACGTTGGCTGCTTCTTCCCCTGATGATTTGTTGTCCACTTTCACCAGTTCGATCTGCTTTCCGAGTACGCCTCCTTTTTCATTGATTTCCTTCACTGCGAATTCGATTCCGTTGACAAGGCTGGTTCCGTAGGTGGATACATTTCCAGACAGTTCATAATTGAGGCCCAGTTTCACGGTATCGCCGTCTCCTACAGATTCCTTGGCGCCGCATCCGGCAAGCATAAGTGAGGACAAGAGTCCTGCTGTGAATAATTGCATTCCTTTTTTCATTTGTGTTCCCTCCATCATTTTGATAATTTCTTTTGTATAAAAAAAACCTTTATTATGTAGAACATAATAAAGGTGCAAAAGCACGGTACCACTTTATTTCATGATGCCATCACTGACATCATCTCTTCAGGTTCGATCAAACCCTAACCCTATAACGCTGGTCAGCGTCATGACTTACTGCAAGTTCAGTCATGAAACTCGGAAGTGATTTATTGTCTGCAAGTTTCACATCGGTTCTCAGCTTGTCCGATTCTCTGTGGATCAACTAGAGCAGTTTTTTCTTCGTCAACATTTCTGTAATTTATTAATTTTTATCTTGAAGTGATATTATCATTCTAATAAGAATAAGTCAATAATATTTTTACATCGATTATTTTAAAACCGATATGATGGTAAATGTTTACCATAGTGTCAATTGGAGTGATAAATCACCATTTATCAATGAACATCGTTTACAAAACTGTCATAACTATAAATAATTGAATAACAATAGGGGAATATCTTGATATCCATAATAGTAAAAACTATGATGAAGGTACCAGAATCCGTGAAAAATATCAGAAAAAGATTCTATATACTGAAATAATTGAAGAAAAGTCGGGTGAAAAAGATGATAATGAAAAATGCAATCACAGATCAGTTTCAGAAAGAAGCCAAGGTGATCTTTCTTGCGGAAGACCTGCTTCTTGCGAAACTGAGAGCCAATCCCGATGAGGTGGAACTCGAAGAAATCATCCACGAACTTCGTATCCATATAAGAAAACTGATTTCTCTGCTGTTCTTTTACAAGCCCCTGCTGAGAAGGAAGAAGAGAAAGGCTCTGATCAGCAGTCTCAAGATTCTTTTAAGGAATTTCGGTTCCTTGCGAACGAGGCATATGTATCTCAAAAGCGCAGAGGATTTCAGCAGACATCTTTCGTCAGAAGAAAAGAAGCTTTTTACAGAAATGAATGAGAGAGAACTGGATAAGAGCAGATTTCTGAAAGAGAAGAATGAGAAGCTGGACCCCATAGAGTTCAGAGTTCTTTACGAGGACATGCTGAAGAAGCTCCTTGGCTATGGGAAGAGGATCTTTAAAGCATCTGCCTGTGAGCTAACCTTAGAGAATGAAACATTCGTTGTGGACAGATATCAGGAGCTTATGGAGCTTTACTTCGAGATGGAGAGGAATCTTGACTTTGACTCTGTGAAAGAGGTACATGATCTGAGAGTCCTTGCGAAGAACATGATCTATACACTGAAAAGAAAGACAGACATCTTGGGGGAGCTTGCTGTGAAAAGAGTGGAGCACCTGAAGAAAATACAGGATGTAGCGGGTAAGATCCATGATGCGGATGTGCACCGTAAGATCTTGTCCTCCTTTGAGACTTCAGAAGAAGAAGAGAAGCTTCGAACCCGCTTCCAGTATTTCATCATGAAGGAAAGGGAAGAGTCTACACACAAACTGAAGAAAGTCATCGAAGGATGAAAACCTGACCGGCAGAACCGGGGAGGGTGATAAGAAAAGAGATCTGATGTATAAGACTCACATCAGATCTCTTTTTCAGTTCTCCTCGATCTGGAAGATCGAGGAAGCGGTCCCCTGCATGGGGTAGCTTTCTGCCAGCGGTCCGTCGATGAGTATGCGTACGCTGTTTCCTTCAGAAAACAGCTGATCAGGTTCATGGGACTGATAGGCATCCTCCGGAACGCGGACATAGACTTCGCTGGTATCCCCATACCCGGTGACAGATCCTCGGACAAGGATGGTGAAGCCGTCTGAAGCGCTTTCCGATATCTCCATCAGCTCACCTTCTATGAGAATATCCGTTGAAACTTCACGAAGGAGAATCACTCTGTCCGCATCCGCCTGGGCTGGATAACTTGTGCGCAGGACATCAGGTCCTTCGATTTTCACTAGGTTTCCCACTGCCAGCGTATCCAGATCACTTTCAGCATTATCGGCGATGATTCTTGTGTCTGCATCGATCA
>RZYZ01000288.1 GCA_009930125.1 Clostridia bacterium
ACTTCACACAGGGTGTGTTTCTATTTAGCCTCACATTGTTCGCTGGGGCAGCCACTGCCCTTACACGGGCGATAGCCTCCTCTACAGTGTCCACAATCTTATTGATGCCTACAATCACAAATACCTTTTCAGGGCCGTAGAGAAGCGCTGCAACGCGATTACCGGTATGGTCCACGTTATAGAGATGACCATCCACCGTAATGGCATTGGATGACGAAAAATAGAAGTCCGCAAAAAAGCTTTTTCTATAGAGTTCTTTTTTCTCATCTCCTGTCAGTTCACCCTTGTAGCGATCAAGAAACCTGATTTCCCGGTTTCTCAGATAACTGATCAGATCCAGTTCAAACAAGGTCTGGGAACCGCCTACGGAAACCAGACTTCCATCCTGGATCTGCGCGTTCAGATACGCCATCAGCTCCTCCCTGCTTATCAGATAGGTTCCTTTCATGTTGTTGCTTTCCAGATTCTTTATCAGACGCTGGATTTTATCTTCATAAATCGTAAGTACATGCTGATCCATCCATAATCCCCCTCTTTTCTATACGTATACTTGAATTATAGCCTATTCTGGGCCATTTGAACATCTGATTTCGGCCTCTGACTACTACCAATCCCCATCGGATGTGATACAATTTATTTATAGAAATAAATATTTTGGAGGTAATTTATGATCGCAGTGGTGTCTCCTTCTAAAACCATGAAGGAAGAGAAAGTAGACATTGAAACAACAAGACCCAGATTTATACGAGATACGAATGTACTGGCTAAGGATATGAAAAAGTATGATGTAGAAGGACTGGAGGAGCTCATGGATATCAGTACCGATCTGGCCATATTAAATTATGACCGGTTTCAGGGCTTTGAAAAAGCGGAAAAATATCCAGCTGCTTATCTTTTCAGAGGTGATGTATTCAGAGGGATCGATATTGACACGCTGAAAGAAAATGAGATTGACTATCTGAACAGTCATCTTCGCATTCTTTCCGGTCTCTATGGAGCTTTGAAACCTCTTGACGAAATCAAACCCTACCGACTGGAAATGGGTACGAAACATGAAAATGAAAGGGGAAAGGATCTTTATGTTTTCTGGGGAGATAAGGTCCGCAAGTATCTCGAAAAAGAGGCGGAAGACAACATCCTCATCAACCTGGCATCCAATGAATATTCAAAAGTTTTTCTTCCTAAAGAAATCAATCTGACTGTATATGATATTGAATTCAGAGAAAAGAAGAAGGACAAATATCCCATCATCGCATACTATGCGAAAATAGCGCGAGGAGAAATGGCACGGTACATGGCTGTGAACAATGTGCAGAAAGTGGAAGAGCTGAAAGGGTTCAACTACAGCGGCTACGCATTCAACGAAACACTCTCCGATGGAAATAAACTGGTCTTCACAAGAGACCAGAAATAGTAAAACATCCCGCAGAGAAGCTCTGCGGGATGTTCTCTATTCAGCAATTAAGTATCAGGTGCTCAGAAGAAAATCACTCAGTACATGATTGGAAAATTCGATCCCCTTTTCTGTAAAACGAAGAGTCTCTTCCGAATCCAGCAGCAGTCCATCACGAACATGCTTGTCGATGCTCTCCTTGTAAAGATCTTCCATACTGGTGTCGAATCTCTTTATAAAATCTCTTTTATCAAGACCCTTCATCATGCGCATGCCCATGAACACATATTCTTCCACATCTTCCTGGAAGGTGTTCTGATGCTCTCTGACGGCAGCTGAGCCATCGGTATTCATCATCCTGATGTATCCCTCGATGGTACGCACGTTCTCCTGGCGTTCTCCATGAACGTACTCGTGGGCTGAGGTGCCGCAGCCCACATAATCTCTCCCCTCCCAGTAGCGGATATTATGTCTGCACTCTTTGCCTGGAAGGGCATAATTTGAAATCTCATATCGCTCATAACCATGCTCTTTCAGGGTTGTGATGACCATCTGATTCATTTCTCTTTCGGTTTCTTCATCCGGAAGATGAAGCGCATTGTTTTTCTGCCTGAAATAGAACGGAGTAAACTCTTCAATGATCAGGGAGTAACAGGAAATGTGGCCTGGCTTGAGTGCAAGCACATCCAGAAGGGTTTTACGGAGAATCTCCTTGCTTTCATTGGGCAGTCCGTAGATCAGATCGACGTTGATGTTGTCAAAGCCCAGTTCTCGAAGCATGAGATAATTCTCCTTGAACTCATTGAATGTATGAATCCGACCGATGTCCATAAGGATGTGATCATTGGATGACTGTAATCCGATGGACAGTCTGTTGACACCCATTTCCTTTATGACGTATGCCTTCTCTTTCGTCAGGTTTCCAGGATTGCATTCCATGGAAAACTCATACTCATCGGTGAGCTTCAGGCTGCTGAGACTTTTCCCAAGAATCCTGAGCTCTTCAGCAGACAGATAAGAAGGTGTTCCCCCTCCTATGAATACGGTGTCGAAGATCTTCCCCTGGGTCTTGGCTGCTATTTCCTTAGACAGCGCATTCAGATACTTTTCTACATACGCTCCCTTTCCGGAGTAGGAAGCGAAATCGCAGTAATAGCATTTCTGC
>RZYZ01000001.1 GCA_009930125.1 Clostridia bacterium
AAGAGTCTGGCCATGTCCAACACATTCATCCATGGAATGGAAACAACCATCATCAAGAGTGATGTGGTGATTTATGCCATTGTACTGCTTGGAATTATCATTTACCTCGTAACCTAAAGGAGGGACGTATAAATGAATACAGCACGAGCGATTATCCAGCTATGGCTGCCTGTGATCATAATCATGCTGACGATGATTGAAATTCTTCTGATCCCTCTTTTAAGTGGAAAGAACAGAGGGGTCAGGCGGTTTTCTGTGCGTATAGTCATCCTTCTTACTACGATACTGATGATTTCCATCTATCCTGAGGTGCTGGCAGCTCCCACAGAGTATGAGATCGCAAGAGTATTCGGGAATGGCATAATCTTCAGGATTGATCTATTGAGCCTGGTATTCATGATCCTGGCAGGAATCATCTTTCTGGCTGTCAGCTTCTATACCTCTGTAGATATCAAAGGCTGTGGGCGAGAAAGAAGCTTTTACCTGTTCTTCATGATCACCTATCTGGCTACCATTGGCACCCTGATGGCTGGTGATCTGCTCAGTTTCTTCATGTTTTTTGAGATTGTGACTTTTGCCTCTTTTGCTTTGATGGTCCATGAGAGGGGACAGAAGGTCATTGAAGCGGGAAGTATCTATATCTATTTCGGTATTTTCGGTGGATTATCCATTCTGGCAGGTATTCTGGTATTATCTGCCTATACCCAGAATTATGAATGGATCACCATCGCTGAAAAATTCGGTGAAATAGGCAATGTCAAATATGTTTCAGCGGCTTTCTTCATCACCGGATTTGGCGTGAAGGCAGGGATGGTACCGCTGCACCATTGGGTACCGGTGATCTATCCGAAATCCCATATCTCAGTGAATGCTTTGTCTTCAGGTATCCTCATGAAGTTAGGTGGATATGGCATTGCAAGGCTCATTGTATCCGTCATCAGTTCGACAGAGGCACTAGAAGAAGTGACAGTGAACAGGGTGCTGGTCACACTGAAAGACATCGGTGCTGTGGTCATATGGCTTGGCATCATTACCATGGTTGTAGGCGTCATAGCAGCGTTGGAACAGGAAAAAATGATCCGTATGCTCGCTTATCACAGCGTAAGTCAGATGGGATATGTCATTATGGGCATAGGAGTTGCTGCCTATCTGGGATACGATGGTGCCATGGGATTTTCTGGAAGCGTATATCACATGATCAATCATGGTTTGTTTAAAGCATTGCTGTTTATGGTCGCAGGAGTAGTCTTCTTCAGAACCAGAGAAAAGAATATGTACAATCTGGGAGGTCTCTGGAGAAAAATGCCCATCGCAGCAGCGGCAGGCCTTATTGCGGCGTTAGGCATCACGGGAATGCCTTTACTTAATGGGTTTGCAAGTAAATCCATTCTGCATCATGCAATCATAGAAGCATACGAATATGGACATCCTGCCTTCAGGTGGGCAGAGTATCTTTTCACTTTTGTCAGTGCATGTACTGCAGCTTCATTCATCAAGCTCTATTCCCATGTTTTTCTTGGACACATGCCTAAGAAATATAAATATGTGAAAGAAAAATATGATACGGGAACCATTGCCATGATTGTGCTTTCCGTTCTGATTCTTGCAATTGGACTTCTTCCAAATCTGATGATGGATCACTTCATCATACCGTCAGCCAGGTCACTGAATTTTGATGCCTACTTCATAGATAAATATCTCGTTGACATGAACTTTTTCAACAGCAAGGATCTCTTGTCTATGATAACTGTATACAGTGCCGGATTTATTATCTATATTGCCGGTATAAAATTCAATCTGTTTCATTTTCATTTACCGAAACAACTTGATTTTGAAAGCGAGTATTATGCTCCATTTTATGAACGTTCCGGAAGATTCTTACGAGGGATATTACGTTCAGCAGAAAAATACATCAATAAATCGGATGTGTTTATCTATGGATTTATGCTTCTACTCCTGATTCTGCTTCTGCTTAATTTCCTGTAATCAAAAAAGAAATCGTACTATCTATGATCTTCATGATTAGATAGTGCGATTTCTTTTTGATTTTCAGAAGGAGAGTAGGGGATATGTTTGACAAAATATGTATTTGTATGGAGAACAGTATCTCGGAGTTTTAAATGATAAATTTCTGTCTTCTTCCCCAAATAGTATATTGAGTATGCCTGGATTTTGAAACGAATACGTAGCTGGAGTTTTGCTGTAATTTCACGTTGCAGAAAAAAAGATTTATTGTAATGATCGCTAGAACACAGTGTAAATGTTTCATAAAATGAGAGGGGAGGAGGGGATGCCAAGAATTATTAAGTATACTCAATAAATATTATGTAAAGTTGAATTCTTTAGAATTTAAAAGAAACACAATATATAGGTACGATTAACAATAATTACATCTATATATTGTTCAGTTTATTCATCAGCCAACGGATTTGCGTTGACAGCTTCACGGAGTGATTCATTATCAACATGGGTATAGATCTGTGTGGTTGATACATTTTCATGTCCTAGGATCATCTGAAGACTTCTGATATCAACTTTACCATGCTTATACATCAGTGTAGCAGCGGTATGTCTTAGTTTATGCGGGCTGTATTTTTCATCGGTTAAACCAGCATGCTGCACATGTTTCTTCACCAGAATCTCCACGGTTCTTTTGTTGATAGGTCTACGGTGGGTGGACAGAAACAGGTAGTCTTTGTACTGGTCATCCGTTTCGGTTTTGGATCGGATTGTCATATATTCATTGAGACTAGATATACATGCATGATTCAGATATACAACCCGTTCCTTGTTTCCTTTACCGATTACAGTAAGTGTATCTTCTTTGATTTTACTGATTCTGATGCTGACAAGTTCTGATAAACGGAGTCCGCAATTTAAAAATAAAGTCAATATACAGTAGTCGCGCTTGTAGTTGATATTTTCTTTGTCCATTGATCTCAGCAAGGACAAGCTTTCATCAAGGGTCAGATATACAGGGTTTCTTTTCTTGATTTTAGGCCTTTCTAATTCTACAGTTGGATCTTTATCGATGATACGGGCTTTGACGGATAAGTATTTAAAAAAAGTTTTGATACAGGCCGTTTTTCTAGCACGTGCATAGGTAGAGTTTTTACGTTTCTTATCTGTAAAAGATAGGAACGCATAAATTTCGGATAAAGTTATTTTCCTTAAGAATTCATCATCGATATCATGGATGAGGATTTCATCGAATGGAATATCGGCAGGAACAAGTCTGCGATGCATTTTGATGAATCTGAAGAATAAACCCAGATCATAACCGTAGGCTTCAATGGTGCTGTCTGATTTTCCGCGTATGGTACTGGAATAGTTCAAGAAGTCCAGGACGCGTGCGGGGTAAACTTCATAATAAGTAGTGTTATTATCACTCATAGATACCATCCTTAAATGTATATTCCAGAAGGGCGATTTCGGTCAAAAAGCATGATTTTCGTTTCTCTATCTTAATTATATCGCATTAAATTCGCGAAATCAACATTTCGCGAAATAAAATATATAGAGAGAAATGGACTCCGAAAGCCCTCTTCTATCCTTTTCAGGAATAATAATTGTTAAAAATGGGTTCTTAAATGATGCTCAGGCACCATTCTTTACCGGATCGTATCTCTGCAACCGCATCTTACTACAAAGTCTGGCTGCTTAGGATGTTCTCCCTCTGTGTCGCTGTCATATTATTGATCCTGGCTGAATAATTCATACTACCAGTTTCTGTATGCTCAATAAAATAATTGCTAAACAAATTACTGTTTCCTTTTGCGATTTACGCTATACAATTAAAAGTGCTTGATATTTACAGATATATATTCTTCTTGAAAAACCACAAAAATGATCAAAATAGTGCCAAAATCCCGAAGAAGTTCGGGGTTTTTTCTTCTGAAAGTATGTTAGCATTAGTATCAAGATAAGTTGTTCATCAGCTTATCGGGTTTTACTTCAATCCATCACGCATATATTTAGACAACAGCTGGAACGGGATTCCCCCCTTCCAGCTGTTGTCTTTTTGAAAATATAGTTCATCATTCGCTAAATATGGTCAGATTCTCTATACCGATGACTTTATATGGGATTGCAAAAGTTACAGGTGTTCTTTCATCCTGATTGCTCTGTATGGATTCACTTGCAAAGTGGATATCGGTTCTGTTCAGTCTGAATGCCAGGCTTTCCATAAGCTGATCAACAAACTCGTCAGATCTTTCGACACCTCTGGGAATCGCTCCGATCAGTACTTTTCTGATCAGTTCTTTATAGTCGAAATCGGGCCGAAACAGTGATTCCAGCGGCACGATGGTTCCATCCTCTTTAAAAGTCATGTACTCCTGAGTAAAGTTGAATTGCCCATCATGGTAGTTTTTCATCTTGCTGAAGATGATATAATCACCGATGGAAAATGCAGTGGATTCCTGGTAATAAAACTGCTGGTGCTCCCCTTCTGCAACGTCTTTGATTTCTCCAATGTTCAGTTCAGAGAATTCAAGAAACTTTTTCTTCAGGCTGCTGGATAGATCCGGTGGATATCGCATCTCTTTATGGACATCAATACCTTCTATAGGAGTTACGGAGTTCTCACCTTCTATGCGTTCCTGAAAATTACTGATGAGTATGTGTTCCCGTGGAGTGTCGTTTTCAAAAATGGACGAATCTTCACTGTAAAAACGTTCTTTAATGGCTAATATATCCTCCAGATCCTTATAGGGAATGTTGATGGTCACCGGATAGTTTCTGGTATCAAATTCGGGTGTATCATAGTCGAAAATCAGCATCAACGCGTTTTCTGTCAGATTGAATTTCTGGTCTTCCTTAAGCCCTGTAAACGGCCCTGTAAGGGTTATGTATCCAAAGTCCCTGCCATACTCCTCTGTGGCTTGCTGATGGCTCAGATAATCCGATACAAGGCTGTTCAGGGTATTCAGATAATCCGAATCACTCAGAAACAAGTCTGACAGCTGTATCTCTTCTCCTGTATGAAGATCCAGAGTCAGACTGTCTCGAAAATCCACGTATTCAGTGTTTAGACCAGACGCATCAGTGCTGTATGTTCTTGAAACGGATGACATCACTGAAATGATGTCATCGTAGCTGAAAATCAGCTGGGTGGATACATCCTGATTCAGGATTGTAGATTCTTCAGGAATCAGCCTTCGTATGCCTCTATAAGGAGGTATCTTCATCTCTTTGAGGCTTATGTGATGCTCCAGGATTTTCTGGTTGATTTTCTCTTCCGTGGATTTATCTTTGAGTCCTTTGATGGCGAGATTGAACTCCCGATATTCAGGACTTTCTGTTTTATCGGTTAATACTTCTATCGGTGGATTGGCTATGAGGTAAGTCGTATGTACAGGACCTGTCACTTCACGAAATGGAGATATATAGGCTTCTCTCCCCTCCTCGCTCACCGCAGGAGGAACTCTAGAGGTCTCAATGGGGTCTTTGTCGGTGGAGTTGCATCCCCCGCTAACAAGAAGGACTACGATCATCCATAAGCAGATGGTAAAATGTTCGATTCTACCGATTTTATGGTTTTTCTTTGACTCTGACATAACCTGCCTCCTCTACCATGGCCTGACCTTCTTCTGAAAGCAGATAGGAGATCATTTTACGTACAGGGCTGTCCGCTGGTTCATCATTACGTATAACGGCATAATAGGCTGTTTTGAGCGGGTACTCTCCTGATGTGATGGTCTGAGGGTTCGGCTCAACACCGTCGACTTCAAGGAGCTTAACACGCTCATTGCCCCACATTTCGCTGGTATAGTAATAATAGGAGTATCCGAGACCATCGGGACTATCTGTATAAGCCGCAACAGAATCAATGAGTTCACCCATACCTGCTATGGTCTGCTCTATAGGGGCTTCCATTGGCGTCAGATCCTTCATGACCAGGTCAAGGAAACCTGTCTGACTGCCAGAATTGACGGGTCTCTGATAGGCGATGATAGCCATATCAGGACCACCTACCTGTTTCCAGTTATCAATCTTCCCGGAATAGATCCTTCTGATCTCTTCCAGACTCAATCCGGAAACAGGATTGTCTTTTCCGATGAGAAAAACGAAGGCTTCACTGACGATGGGAACCACTTCCAGTTCCACGTCATGGTTTTTCGCCATTTCCAGTTCTTCTTCAGACGGACTGGTGACGAAGATGATGTCTGCATTCTTTTCGATGAGATTGACATACCCTTCATGGGTTTTGTTGTGAAGGATATATTGTCTTGCTTCTTCCAGTGGCAGAGCCATCAGCCGGGATGCAAGCATTTCTGAAAGCGGGATAGTCACAGTGGATCCGTCTACAACCGGATATGTCTCAGGTGTGAAGGACAGTTTTTCAACCTCCTCTTTGACGTCTGCACATCCTGAAATAATGAATACTGATAGAATGAGTGCAATGGTGATGAAGCGCGTTTTTCTCATGAATAATCCCCCTTTAAATCTCTTTATATCATAAGAGTTTCAACAGAATTCGCTTTAGAACATCCTTCCTGTTGAAACTCTGTTTTTTTACTGATTCACTTCAGCGATGGTTCCGTCCTCGTTGACACTTACAGTATACTCCACATGATCTTCTGCAGTTTCTTCGCCTTCCCAGGATTTGAAGTAATCAAAGATGATGGTAGCTTCCCCGGCACTAAGATCTTCAAATTTGCACTCATGCATCCCGCCCCCTCCTACAACTTCGGGGTCTTCTGAATCTTCCATATAACCATCTTCAACAAGATGGATTACATCAGTATCCGAAATGGTGTAACTCCAGCTGAATCCGGTTGTGGGGTTTTCTTCAAGCTTGATGATCAGTGTTTTTCCTTCAATGCTTACAGCACCGGATGAGCCATCAGGAAAGAGTAGTGAACATGCGGTAAGAGATGACAAAAGAACAAAAGCAAAAATCAAAGTGCTCAGCAATTTCGTTTTTGTTGTACTCATTTTTATCACCCTTCTTTCTTTGTGTTTAGAATATATCAAAATAAAGCATCACAAAAGATACAAATCCATTAATTTTAGAACTATCTGAAAACTATTGGAATGAAAAAAGGCATCTCCACAAATGCAGAGATACCTTTCAGTGCTATATTATTTTCTGTGATTCAATACCTTCGGTCTATCCAGTATTTCTTTCCATATTATGCCCTTCTGCGCTTCAGAAAGACTGATCACCAGTGGTACTGACGAAGCGGTTCCGGATTCTTCTGAAACCCCGTCATCCAGCATTTCGAGCTTAAGCGCATCATTTTCATCTGCATACGCTTTCTCTCTGGCTTCTGATTCCATCCTTCTTGCCTTCTCGTAAGCTTCTACAGCTTCCTGCTCGGCTCGCTTCTTAGCTTCTTCCAGTTCCATCTTCGTTAATCGCTCCACATCCATGGTTTTGCGATCTTTAAGAACCTCTTCACCGGCCAGCATATTGAAAAGCGAAGTAAGACCATCCTGAAGGTTTTCAGGCTTTTTCATCTCGTTCATTCGTGTCTGAACCGTTGCAGAACGAGGATTACTGGATAGATTCTTGTTGGGATAGTTGGTTGCTGCTGGTCTTTTTGTCTGGGGCTTTTTACTCTTTCTGGTTAAAGAAGAGATCACGCCGAAGATCACCAGCATTACAATAAAATCCATAGGAATCCTCCTATCTTAATCTTCCTTCTGCTGTGGAGTAGGCTGCTTTCCGCTCTGAGAAATGGATTCTCTCATGTTGGTGTCTGCCATCACGTTTTTCATGTTGTAATAGTCGAATGCACCGATATTTCCTTTTCTGAATGCTTCGGACAGTGCCTTTGGTACTTCAGCTTCAGCTTCAACAACCTTGGCACGCATGGCCTGTACTTCTGCTCGCATTTCCTGTTCCTGAGCAACCGCCATGGCACGTCTTTCTTCAGCTTTTGCCTGAGCAATCTTCTTATCTGCCTGAGCCTGATCTTCCTGAAGTTTAGCACCGATATTTCTACCGATGTCCACATCAGCGATATCTATGGACAGGATTTCGAATGCGGTACCTGAATCCAGACCCTTCTTCAGAACTGTGGAAGAAATCGTATCCGGATTTTCAAGAACGGATTTGTGATCTTCTGCAGAACCGACTGTTGTTACAATACCTTCACCGACTCTGGCGATGATGGTTTCCTGTCCTGCACCACCGACCAGTCTGTCCAGGTTTGCACGTACAGTTACTCTTGCTTTTACTTTAACTTCAATACCATTCTTAGCTACTGCAGCGATGAATGGAGTTTCTATCACAATGGGGTTAACGGACATTTTAACAGCTTCCAGAACGTCTCTACCAGCGAGGTCGATTGCTGCTGCTCTTTCGAACTGCAGTGGAATCTGAGCTCTTTCTGCAGCGATAAGGGCATTGACAACTCTGTCGACATTACCACCTGCAAGATAGTGCGCTTCAAGCTTATTTCCGTTCAGTTCCAGTCCTGCTTTGTCACCCTTGATCCAGGGATTGACGATTCTGCTTGGTACGACTCTTCTAAGTCTCATACCGATCAGATTGAAGAATCCGACTTTAACACCTGCTGCTAGAGCGCTGATCCATAATCCTACTGGGATAATGGTGAAAAGTAGAATAAGTAGAACAATGATTATCACGAATAGAATAAGTGATCCATAAATTTCTGGCATTTACTACAACTCCTTTTGATTTTCTTTTACGATGACTCTCATACCTTCGACACTGGTGACAAGTATTTCAGTACCAGCTTCGATGAATTCCCCTAAAGTGACCACGTCCACTAATTCGCCATCGAAAATAGCGGTACCTGATGGTCTTAAGGTTGTTTTAGCAATTCCTGTTTTGCCGATGTACTCTTTTAATCCGGGTTTCGCGGCTGTGTAGCCGCGTTCCGGTGTCTCGCCCATGCTTAGTACCAATTTCTTGAAAAAGTTTTTAATCGGCACCTACGTCAACTCCTTTAGTTTGTTTTACGATGACTCTCATTCCTTCAACGTTTGTGACTACGATTGGTGTGCCTTCTTCGATATATTCACCTGAAGTGACCACATCGACAAAAGCATCATCAAATTCAGCCGTTCCGGAAGGTCTGAGAGTGGTTTTGGCGATTCCTTGCATTCCTATGAGGGAAACAAGACCCTGCTTCGCTGCCACATAACCTTTTTCAGGAGTTTCCTCCATATCCAGCACAAGACGTTTAAAGACCTTTCTGCCTGGAGTGAACCGGAACACGATGAAGATCAGGACCGCCGCGCCGATGATTGCAATGACCAGGGACTGTACCGCCGTTGAAGGATCCGGTGTCGATAGGAATATGCTACCGAATAGCGCTGCAAGTCCAAGAACACCTGCAATACCAAATCCCGGAATGATGAATACTTCTACCAGCAGTAATGCGAGTCCGATGATGAACAGCAGTGCTGCTTCCCATCCTGAAATTCCTGCGAGGATACCTCCTCCAAAATACAGACCCAATGCGGCTATTCCTATACCGCCTGGTATTCCGAATCCTGGAGTGAACAGCTCAATGAGTATACCTGCAATACCAATCATCAATAGAATGGTACTCACTGCTGCGGTTGTCAGAAAATCCGTCACATAATTGATGGTGGTTTTTCCTGTAGACCCGATGATATTCAGATTCTTATCTGCTCTCAGATCGAGATCGCTACGATAAACGCCATCTGTCATCTCATATTTCAACGCTTCTTCCGCGGTCAGTGTCAGAAGTTTTCCCTCTTCCACCAGGCCTTCAATGACGATGGTATCATCCGCCATTGCTCTTGCAATGAGTGGGTCTCTTCCATTCTTTTCCGCCTGAGAAGCGAGTTCTGCTGACCATACAGAAACTGTTTTTTCATCGGCTCTTTCACCACCAATCTGGGGTTCTGCTCCACCGATGGTTGAACCTGCAGTCATGTACATCTCACTTCCGCTGAGCGCCATGAGAGCACCTGCTGAAATCGCTCCGCCATCCACCAGAACAATGGTATCCATGGATGAAATGGTTTTGGACATTTCCAGTGCCGAGTCAACTCTTCCACCTAGTGTGTCCAGTATGAGATATACCGCATCCGCCTGATTTTCTTCAGCTTCCTGATAGGCATTCGCAAGCCAGCGGGACTGGCTGGGAGATACTTCACCGTTAAAGCGAATTTCCCATACATCCATAGCCATAACTGTGGTCAGAAACATGGAAAACATCAGAACAGTCATGATCATGGTTTTCAAGACTCGTTTCATACGACTCCCTCCTTTCAGAGATTAGACAGAAGGTCTTCACTAAACTGGTACTATTCTATACGGTTAGATTTGACCACATGTCTTAAATATATCATATCACTAATGCACTGGTGTTTCTATCTTTTTTGGCGAATATGACAGTTAGTTGTACCTTTATTTCAGGGAGTTTAAGCGATTTCATCGCGGGAATTGTTAAAAGCATAACATAGCACTTATGTGTAACAAACGGGTTTCATTCCAAGAAAAAAAACCGGATATATATATCCGGTCAGATTCAGAACAACTGATGATACCAGGAAGAAGCATCCTGCACTTCTTCCTGAGTCAGTGAATGTCCTCTCTTGTAGGTGTGGAGGGATACATCTGCACCCAATTCTCTTAATGTCTTTTCCAGAGCAAGCGTATTGTCAAAGGGTACGATGGGATCATTTTCTCCAGCCCCTATGAAGATGCTGGTTTCCGTAAGCTTAACAGATGGTGTTTCCTTCAGTGGTACCATGGGATGAAATAGAATGGATCTGGTGAAAACAGAACCGTAGAGATAATGGACCGCTGCGATGATATTGGCTCCGTTGGAGTAACCCAAACCTGCAAGTGCATTCAAGCTGAAACCGTACTCTTCTGCTGCGGTTTCCAGAAACTCTCTTATTTCCCGGGCTCTGTGTCTTATATCTTCTTCGTCGAAGACGCCCTCCTGGATTCTTCGGAAGAAGCGGTTCATGCCATTCTCATTCACATTTCCACGCAAGGATAGAATGTTTGCTTCAGAATCAATCATCTGTGCTAAGGGAATCAGATCATTCTCATTCCCCCCTGTCCCGTGAAAAAGCACCAGAGTTCTCGTATTATCTGTACCTTTAATAAATCTATGCTTCATGAAATCTCCTCTCTTCGAGACGGTGTTGTGTGATCAGCCCACTCGTAACAGTGCACATCAATGAATCCTGACGTAGGTTGATTCGCCCGATCTCATGTGCTGACTTCTTGTCTCATTTTAGTTAGATTCTATCTCATAAATCCAAAATGGTCAAATTAAATAGCGTAAAATCAGTAGTAGTAATTCATTGATTTCCATAAAAAAAGAGATAATCTTTTCAGATTATCTCATAATTCCTTTCTATAAAGGATGATTCCAGACTCTGTACTCACAGCATAAACGAAGTCGAAGGTTTCCCCTTCTCCGACATCCAAAGTGAAGTAAAGATTGTAGACTTTCTTGTTGTTATAGACATCCACTTCATGCTTGATGATTTCCTTGGAAAGCTTAGATGCGAATTCCTCGGTACTTGCATTGGCTCTGAAGTAATTGATGATGATATCCTTTGCTTCATCTACAGAGATCTTGTCTACGGTACTCAGTACATCAGGATTTTCATACTTGAAGGAAATACTGATCAGTGTACCGTCACTGGCATACTGCATGTAGATGTTGTTTCCGGTGAAATATTCATCCTGTTTTTCACGGGATACGCTTTCATACTGCTTCATATTTTCATGATAGGCTACAACGGTCTTGAACTTTTCCACGTCATAATCCAGACGTTTCAGGTTATCTTCCGCTTTCAGCTGGATTTCTTCTTTTGTAGCCAGATCAGGTGAAGTGTTGCTCGGAGTATTTCTCAGAAAAATGGTCATAAGGCGTCCTTCTGGGGTCACTTCATAATAGTATTTGGAATCTGTAAATTCTTTGATGGTCATACCATCATAGGATTTCGTACGGACGAACTTTATATTTTCTTCTTTATCACTGGTATAGGTCAAGATTGGTGCCATCTGTGTCTTGATTTCTTCTTCGCTGGTACCGCAAGCAGTAAGGACCAGCATCCCTAAAACAAGCAGTATGCCAAGGATGATTTTTCTATGCATGAGAATCCTCCTTCTTAATACCTTCAGATTATATCTTATAATTATAAATGGAATATAAAGTTCCTGACTGAATTTCTTAAATAGTTTTAAGAAATCAGAAATATCAGCAGTACCAATCCATTCTATCATATTCAAAAGACATTCTCGGATTCGATTTATCAGAGAATGTCTTTCACCATGCTATTCTAGAAAATGGTCTTCGCTGCAAAGAATCCTGGAATCAGCAGACAGATGATGGTAATCACTGTCGCGGACAAAACGGCTCCGATGAAATTACATAACAGCGATTTCTTGAAGTCCAGCCCCAAGAAGGCAGCTACAGCACTTCCCGTCCAGATTCCTGTAGTGGGAAGCGGAATCGCCACAAAAAGAATCAAGCCGATTTCCTTTCGTTTTTCCAGTTTGTCCGAATTCTTGGCGATCTTGTGATCGATGAGATCCACAATCCTTTTGAAAAAGGGTTTGGACGCCATGAATTTGTAGATCTGCTTGAAGAGAAGCAGGATGAATGGTGATGGCACGAGACTTCCGAACAGTGCCAGAAGAAAGATGGTGAATGGTTCCATCTCATATACAAAGCCTAGAGGGATTGCTCCTCTCTGCTCAATGATGGGGATCATACTCAGTATGAATACTTGCAGTTGTTGACTCATGTGTTACTCCTTGAAGACACGAGAGGTTCATGGCTTTTAAACCTCTCATGCTGTATTTTCTAGACTGTGATGTCTGATTTTTGAAAGGCATCGCTTTCAAATAAGTGAATAAGCGGGTCAATTTCTTCCTTCATGAACTCTTCCACCTGCTGAGGAGCTCTGCCGATGTAATTTTCAGGGTTCAAAGTGGATTTCAGTTCCTCTTCGCTGAGTCCAAAACGCTCATCTCCGAGGATTCTGCTTATGAGATCGTTGTCGAGTCCTTCCAGTTTTACGCGCTTGGAAGCTTCCATGGAATGTTCTCTGATGAGTTCATGGAGTTCCTGTCTGTCTCCGCCTTTTCGGACCCCTTCCATGATGATGTTTTCCGTCGCCATGAAAGGCAGTTCGCTTTCTAGATGCGCTGCGATCATTTTCTCGTAAACAACCATATTCTCGCTGATGTTGATGTAGAGGTTCAGAACGCCATCCAGAGCAAGAAATGCTTCTGCTACGGAGATTCTCTTGTTGGCGGAGTCATCCAGGGTTCTTTCAAACCACTGGGTGGAGGCGGTTATAGCCGGGTTCAGGGCATCTACGATGATGTATCTGGACAATGCGCCCATTCTTTCGCTTCTCATGGGATTTCGTTTATAGGCCATGGCCGAGGAGCCGATCTGGCTCTTTTCAAAGGGTTCTTCGATCTCCTTCATGCTCTGAAGCAGTCTGAGATCATTGCTGAATTTATAAGCGCTCTGTGCGATTTCACTTAATGTATTCAGAATGAAGCTATCCAGTTTTCTGGGATAGGTCTGTCCGGTCACTTTGAAGGTTTTCGGGAAATTGAAATGCGCTGCAACCTTTTGGTCCAGCTCCTTCACTTTCATCTCATCTCCATCAAAAAGACTCATGAAGCTGGCCTGGGTACCGGTAGTACCCTTGACGCCACGAAAACGCATGTTTTCGATGGTGTGATTGAGGTTTTCCAGGTCCAGTGCCAGGTCCTGCATCCATAGCGTTGCTCTTTTTCCCACCGTCGTGATCTGAGCAGGCTGATAATGGGTGTATCCCAGTGTAGGCACGTCCTTATATTGTAGCGCAAATACCTTAAGATTCTTTAAAACTTCTATGAGTTTTCTTCGTATCAGCTGAAGACCCTCTCGCATGATGATGAGGTCCGTGTTGTCTCCGACATAGCAGCTGGTCGCACCCAGATGGATGATTCCTTTTGCAGAGTCCGCCTGGAGTCCGTAGGCATAGACATGGCTCATGACGTCATGACGAACCACTTTTTCCCGTGCCTCGGCCTCTTCGTAGTTGATGTCATCCTTATAGAAGATCAGGTCATCAACCTGAGACTGGGTGATGGGAAGGCCCAGTTCCATTTCCGCTTTGGCCAGTGCGATCCATAATGCTCTCCAGGTTCTGAATTTCTTCTCGTCCGAAAAGATGTAACTCATCTCCTTTGAAGAATATCTTTTGTTTAAGGGGCTTTCGTAAGTATCTCTCATATTTTCCTCCTGATCTGTCCTCTTCTGCTTCAAACTGTTTTCGACTTCATAATCTGATCTGCATCACTGCTTCTTTGGCACTGGTATATATTTCAGAGACTGATTCTGCACTTCCTGTATAATGCGGCCTGTCTCCAGAAGATATTCCACGTAGCACTGGAGCATTCTTTCCACCACCAGATACTTGAAGGTGGAATCAATCCGTATCCGCATGAAGAGAGCCACTTCCTGAAGGAGCTCCTCTTTTGTCATGGGTCCTGTTATGACGGAAAGAATCTCTTCCGCTCTGTTTCTGTAGAAATAGATGTTGTCCGTGATGAGGTCCTTCACATCCGGGTAGATGCCTTTATGCGCCAGAACATACTGGCTGGATTGAAGGCTGTACAGCTTCATCTTGCTTGCGATATCCTGGGTAAGGATATACGCATAGGGAAGTTTTGCGCTTTCCATGACCTCATAGCTGATGAGGGCATCCCCGATGTAGGTGACATCGTCCGGTGTGGTGATGGTGATGTGCCCTGTGCTGTGGCCAGGGGTATGAAGTATCCGGAAGTCTCTGCCGCAGAACGTGATTTCGGTCTCATCGGACTCAATCATCCGGTCTGTCTCTACCACCATATGTCCGAAGTGTTCCCGGGCATGATTCATGGCGTAATTGGCATAGAACTTCTTCAGAGACAGAACGGAATCCACGATGCCTGCTTCTTCTCTGGTCATGGCTACAGGACACCCGTATTTTTCTCTGAAATAGGCTGCATTGCCCACGTGGTCGATATGAGCGTGAGAACAGAGTATACCCGCCACGGTCAAGTGGTTCTCCTCGAAATAGGTGGTGAGTTTTTCTCTGTGGTTTCTCATGTATCCGGTATCCAGAAGGATGATGTTCTCTTCATCAATCTTGTAGTAAGGCAGATAAAGAAGGTCCAGGTCCAATGCGTAGGTATTTCCTTTGACATGTATGCTCTTCATGTTCTATTCACCTCGATCTTCAGTAAAAATGCTGCACATGCAACAGTACAATTATACACCAAAACACATACATTAGAACAAAATTCGTCAAAAATGTTTGTGTTTTCGGTTTCATCCGGATGGAAAAAGAAAAACTAGGATTGAAACTCAATCCTAGCATGTTCTTCATCTACTTTCTTGAAAATTACTCTTCAAGTGTTTCAATCAGCTTGGCAACTTCTTCACAGGCGACTTCTTCGTCTTCGCCGTTCGCGATTACTGTGATGGTTGCTCCCTTAGTAACTCCTAAGGATAAAACACCGATTAAACTCTTTACGTTTGCTTTCTTGCCGTTATACTCTACACTTACATCAGACTTGAAGGAAGATGCCTTCTTGACAAGTAATGTAGCAGGTCTAGCGTGCAGACCGGTTGGATTTTTTACTGCAACGTCTTTTGAAATCATTAAATCACCTCATATTCATATACTTTTAATAAACAACTTAATTATATCATGTTTTATTGCTAAAACAACTAAATCCTAAAGAGAGATTTCTGCGAATTTTACAAATGCGCCTGACGCCTCATAATTGATGGACAGATCCTTTACCTTTTCCGGCGTGGTGATGATGATCGGTGTGGTGATTTTCGCATCCAGTTCCACGTAATCACGGTCCATGTATAAAAGCTTATCCCCCACTGTCACCTCATCGCCCACTTTGACATACGTGGCAAACCCTCTTCCCTGAAGCTTCGCTGTGTCGAGTCCCGCGTGAATGAGGATGGTCAGTTTTTCCTTGGTGCTGATGGCCACGGCATTGAGATTGTCGGAAACAAGAACCACTTCGCCAGATACAGGAGCAAAGAAGATATCTCCATCTGGAATGATGCATACGCCCATACCACCCAGAAGATCATCTTTGAGATAATGGTTCGCCTCCTCCAGGGGGATGATTTCTCCAGCCACCGGCATGTAGAGTTCACATTTCATTTTCATTTTCTACCCTCCTATGAAAGTTGAGACAGAAATTCTTCGATGCGGTCAAATCCCTTTCCGATAGATTCCTTGCTGATGGCATAGGATAGTCTCACAAACCCTTCCAGTCCGAATCCTGAACCAGGAACCAGCGCCACCATATGGTCGCTGAGAAGACTGTCTGCAAAGTCCAGAGAGTTTTCCATGACTTTTCCCTTATAGGTTTTTCCCAGGTAGTTTCTGATGTCCACCATCAGATAGAAAGCACCCTTCGGATAGATGTATTTCAGTCCATCCAGCTTTTCGGCACGCTCAATCATGTAGTCTCTTCTGCTTTTGAACGCCTTGTTCATCTCTGGAATGAAGCTCTGATCGCCGATCAGCGCTTCTACAGCCGCATACTGCACAAAGGAGGTGGAGTTGGACGTTGTATGGCTCTGGATATTGGACATGATCTTTACGAGATCCTTGGGTCCTGCAGCATATCCGAGTCTCCAGCCCGTCATGGCATAGGCTTTGGACAGCGCATTGATCACCAGTGTTCTGTTATAGGTCTTCTCACTGAGCGCGGCGATGGAATAGTGCTTCTCCTCACCGTAGATCAGCGGCTCGTAGATTTCGTCGGAGATGATGAAGATGTCATGCTCTTCGCAGAAATCCGCAATGGACTGCAGTTCTTCCCTGGAATAGATGGTGCCTGTAGGATTGTTCGGACTGTTCAGGATGATCACCTTCGTCTTGGACGTCAGGGAAGCCTGAAGATTTTCCGGTGTGTATTTGTAGTCGTCTTCTTCCCTTGTGTCTACAATAACGGGAACGCCGTCTGCCAGATGGACCAGATCAGGATAGCTTACCCAGTAAGGCTTTGCGATGAGCACCTCATCTCCGGGATTAAGGAGTGCGCTGAGTCCGTTGGCCAGACACTGCTTGCCTCCAGTGGAGATGATCACCTGCTCTCTTGTGTAGTGAAGTCCATTGTCCCTGCTGAATTTAGCAATGACGGCATCCTTCAGCTCCACAAGGCCTGACGCTGGAAGATATTTGGTTTTTCCTTCATCCAGAGCTCTTTTGCAGGCTTCTATAATGTTAGGTGGCGTGTTGAAATCCGGTTCACCGGCTCCGAATCCGATGATGTCCTTCCCTTCGGCCTTCATCTGCTTCGCCTTGGCTGTGATGGCCAGTGTGATGGATGGTGCAAGTTTCGCTGCTTTTTCTGAAAAGTTCATGTTTTCCCCCTTGAATTGTGCTTTTATTTTGATTTTCTGAGATTGCGGTTGTATCTGATGAGTTTCATCATCAGATGGTCGTTGAGCCCATAGCGCCCAAGCTTGTCGTTGAATGAATTCTTTTTTAGGTCCAATTGACCATGGAAATCACTTCCACCTGAAATTACCATTCTGCGCTTTTTCGCCAGCGCATAGAACCTGTTGGCCAGCTCCTTCTTGTGGGAAGGATGATAGACTTCCAGTCCCAGCAGCCCATGCACCTTCAGCTCTGTCAGCAGTGCTTCAAAATGAAGGTTATAGAGCTTCTCGCCGGGATGGGCGAGGACCGTTATTCCGCCTGCATCTCGCAGCGCTCTCAGCGCCTCGCGTGTATCGATCTTATACCTTTTCTCGTAGGCAATCTTATCCACGTCGAGATAGATATTGAACGCTTCCTTGATGTTCTTCACGTAACCATGTTCGATGAGAAGCTTCGCGATATGCGCTCTTCCGTAGGAATCCTTCGGCGGAGCCTCATCGGGCAGATGAATATCCATTTCTTCAAGATTCTTCAGGATCTTATGATATCTTTCGACCCGGTCGGTTTTAAAGCGTTCCAGAAGGTCCAGAAGTGGCTTGTCGAAAGGATCATGGAAATAGGACAGTATGTGCAGTTCCAGACCCTTGTAGTAAGTGGAGACTTCCACTCCGCTGATCACCGTAAGATCCTTGTATTCCGTCTGAAGGTTCTCATAAGCGCCCATGGTGTCATGGTCGGTTATGCTGATGTAACGGATCCCTTTCTCCCTCGCCATTTCAATAATTTCATCAGGTGTAAATGCGCCATCTGAGTAAGTCGTATGGATGTGCAGATCACTCAGCATTTACATCACCTCTTTCTATATATTAAATTTAACATATTCTGGATGAAATGTAATCTCATTCTCCGAAATTAAGCGGGATTCACATCCTGACAGAGAAAGTCTGTTTTCGCTGAAATACTGCTATCGATTTCATGCCGAAGGTCGGAAAATGTGAAAAAGAAGTCTACTGCTTTGCGTTTCCACATAGTATCTTTAGGCGGAAACGGACAAAAGAGTAAATTTGTAGAGTTATACTGCAAAATAGTGTCAGGTTCTCCTTTGATGGATATTTTATAATGAAGATAGAATCAAAGGAGTGAGTTCATGGAAGCGAAAGATCAGAAAATGAGAATCATACAGGAGTCGGTGCCTGGAAAGCAGATCACCCTGGCCCATCTCATCGCCAATCCGGATAGAATCATTTATAAGAAGCTCGGACTGAATCCTCATGTGGACTATCATAAATCATCCATCGGCATCATCACCATGACGCCCAGCGAAACAGCCATCATTGCGGGGGATCTGGCCGTGAAGACCGCAAACATCGATCTGGGTTTTGTGGACCGGTTCAGCGGAACACTGATCATAACGGGAAAGATTTCAGAGCTGGAGTCCGCCATGAGAGCCATAACGAACTATGTCAGAGACGCTTTGGGGTTCAGTATCTGTGATGTGACGAGGACCTAGCTATGAAGAAAATGCTACTGGTCGGTCGGAGTGAATCCGGAAAAACCACGTTGACCCAGGCATTGAAAGGAAAGAAGGTCTCTTATCACAAAACACAGTACATCAATTACCATGATGTGATCATTGATACACCGGGTGAGTATGCGGAGAACAGAAATCTCTCCCAGGCCCTTGCGCTCTATTCCTATGAGGCGGATGTGGTCGGACTGCTCATCAGTGCCACGGAACCCTATTCTCTCTTTCCACCCAACGTCGCCCCTTGTGTGAACCGAGAAGTCATCGGCATCGTCACCAAGATCGATCAGGATGACGCGGACCCGATCCAGGCGGAAATCTGGCTGAGGCTGACCGGATGTCAGAAGGTGTTCCATGTAAGTGCCGTCACAGGTGATGGAATCAGCGATCTTCTTGCCTACCTTCTGGAATCTCCTGTGACGTCCCTTTAAACGTAAAGAAGGAACCTATAATCCATGACCTGGAGCAATTCATCACGAATGTTCCAGGTCTTTTCTGATGTCTGTATATCTGCGTACTGCAGGCTGAGCATGGAAGCAGTTGGAATGAAAAAGAACAGGCCCCGAAGGACCTGTTCTCAAGATACGGTTACCTATTCCAGATGGCTAAGGAGTCCTCTTAGGATTTCCTCATCCTGTTTTCTGCTTCCGTGCTTGCCCAGTGAGATGGCGGGCTTCGTCCTGCCGTGGAAGTCGCTGCCGGCTGTGAAAAACAGTCCTCTTCTTTGGCATTCGCTCAGGTAATGAGCCCTGGTCTTCTCATCGTGGTAGCTGCTGTAGACCTCGATCCCCAGAACCCCTTCTGAAAGGATTCCGTCAAGAAGTGCGGTGTCCAGTCCGATGTTCTGACCCGGATGCGCAAGAACCGGTACGCCACCCGTATCCATGATCAGCTCGACAGCTTCCGAAAGACTCATGTACTGGATGGGCACATAGGCCGGTCTGCCCTTGGCACAGAGATCCCAGTAGAAATTCACGAAAGGATTGTCGCTTCTGTCTCCCCCTTCGTAGTAGGGAAGCATCAGCGGATGGTTTCTGTTCTCCGGCATCTCCATGGCCACTTCGGCAAGAATCTCGCCTGTGACGATTCCTCCTCTGGAGATCTCCCGGATGCGTTCTCTGCTGAAGACGATGCCCAGTTTTTCAAGTAAAGCCAGGCGTTCCTCTGAAGAAGACTTCTCCTGTCTTTCCAGATCCTCTTCATAGGCTTCATAGCGTCCATCTTCATGGATGCCATAGCCAAGCACATGAAGGTTCACGTTCTCATAGGTGCAGTCCAGTTCGATGGCGGGCATCACATGGATACCGTATCTCTTTGCGGTCTTCATGGTTTCGGGAATCCCTCTGATGCTGTTGTGGTCGGAAAGAGCCACCACCTTAAGACCTTTACGATGGCACATCTCCATCAGTTCTTTTGGACTGTACTCTCCATCCGCACTGTAGTTCGAATGCATATGCAGATCGATGCTGCTCATAGACTTCACCGTTTGTGAAGGAGATTCTTCCCTCACCCTTTCCTCCTGTCAGGAGACGATTTTCTTATGCTGGTCTCGGATTATGGTCCGCTTCTTCATCATGGCATTGATCTTTTCCGTAGAGAAAAGAAGCAGTGCCAGCAGCGTGAAGAGATAGGGCGTGAATAGCGCCAGATAGCCTCTCCCTGCAAGAAAGCCGAAGAGTGCAGGCATGAAGGTGCTGCCCATGTAGGCGAAAGCCATCTGGATACCGATGATGCTCTGGGCATGGGCCTTTCCGAAGCGCGCGGGGGTCTCGTGAATCATGCCCGGGAAGATCGGCGCGCATCCCAGGCCTACAAGAAGAAAACCCGGGAAGAGAAGAAATGAGACGCCGGAGAGGATCAGAAGAATCCCCAGAAGAATCGACAGGATGCCTCCTCTGATGATGGTGCGGAAGGGAAGTTTCATGGTGATGAACCCGGTGAGAAATCTTCCCAGGGTGATGCCGCCGAAATAGAGTGAGGTATACCTGGCTGCTGTTTCAGCGCCGTATCCGATGAAATTCACAAGATAGCTGGAACCCCATAGTCCCATGGTCATTTCCACGCCGCAGTAGGCGAAGAAGCTCAAGATGGCATACCGGACGCCCGGGATTCTGTAGAGGCTGCCCTCTTCCCTTCTTTCATGAGAATCCTCTTCCGCCTGATCCGAGACGCTTTTCCCTTCGAAGCGCTTCCATAAGGGCAGTGTCAGGAAAAGCAGGAGAACGATGCCGATCTGGATGAAGGATATGACCCGATATCCTGCTCTCCATCCACTGCTTGTCAGAAGAAAAAAGGACAGGATCATGGGCCCTGTGGTGGCGCCTACACCCCAGAAGCTGTGCAGCCAGCTCATGTGTTTTGCCTCATAGTTGAGGGACACATAACCGTTCAGGGCTGCATCCACAGAACCTGCCCCCAGGCCCAGAGGAAGAGTCAGAAAAGCAAGCCAGTAAAAGTCCGGTGCCAGAGAGAAGCCCAGAAGGGCCAGAGCGGTCATAAGTACGCTTATAAGGGTCACTTTCCCTGTACCGAAACGCCTTGTTACACGTCCGCTGAGGAAACTGGAGAGGATGGTCCCGCCTGTGGTCAGAACGGACAGGATGCCCGCGTTTTCAATAGGAATGCCCAGGGACTGATGCATGACTGGCCAGGATGCGCCTAAGGCGGAATCTGGAAGTCCCAGACCGATGAATGCCACGTAGATGACTATAAGGAAAAATGTTGCCATGTTCTTTCTCGCTTTCTTGTACTGATGCACCTATGGTGCAAAGATTAGTTCAATTATAGAGGGTCTCTTCTGAAGGGTCAAGAAGAGCGCAAGGAAAAAGAGCAGGTCCTAAGATCTGCTCTTTTCTAACTTTCAAATTCAATTTCCGAATCCTTTTACAGGTTCCGGATTACTTCGCGTAATCAACAGATCGGGTTTCTCTAATGACATTGATCTTGATCTGTCCAGGGTATTCCATTTCTTCCTCTATTCTCTTGACCAGGGATCTTGCCATCAGCATTGCGCCCGCATCATCAACCACATCAGGTTTAACAATGATTCTGATTTCTCTTCCAGCTTGAATTGCATATGACTTCTCAACGCCTTCGTAAGAATTTGCAATTTCTTCCAGTTTCTGGAGTCTCTTTATGTAGTTTTCCAGAGTTTCACGTCTTGCACCAGGTCTTGCCGCAGAGATTGCATCTGCCGCCTGTACCAGTACCGCTTCCATGGACATCATCTCCACATCACCATGATGGGCTCCGATGGCATTTACAACGAGTGCCGACTCATGATACTTCTTCGCCAGATCTGCACCGATCAGTGCATGACCGCCTTCTACTTCGTGATCCACGGCTTTACCGATGTCATGAAGCAGTCCTGCTCTTTTTGCAAGTGTTACGTCTAATCCCAGTTCTGTTGCCATGAGGCCTGCCAGATTGGCGACTTCTATGGAATGCTTGAGGACATTCTGTCCGTAGCTTGTTCTGAACTTCAGTCTTCCCAGAAGTTTCAGCAGTTCCGGGTGAATTCCATGAAGGCCGATTTCGAATGAAGCCTGTTCGCCTTCTTCCTTGATCACATTCTCCACGTCTTTCTTGGATTTCTCCACCATCTCTTCAATTCTTGCAGGATGAATTCTTCCATCTACAATGAGTTTCTCTAGTGTCAGTTTTGCAACTTCTCTTCGGATCGGATCGAAACTGGATAGGATTACAGCCTCTGGAGTGTCATCAATGATGAGATCCACGCCTGTAAGGGTTTCCAGTGTTCGGATGTTTCTACCTTCTCTTCCGATGATTCTACCCTTCATTTCGTCGTTCGGCAGGGATACGACATGCACTGTGGTTTCAGATACATGATCCGCTGCACACCTCTGAATCGAAGTGGTAATGATTTCTCTCGCCTTCTTGTCCGCCTCTTCCTTTGCTCTGGATTCCATTTCCTTCACCATCAGTGTCAGGTCTCTTTGAACCTCACCTCTGACTTCATCCATCAGCACTTTCTTTGCGTCCTCTTGTGTGAGACCGGCGATTTTTTCCAGTTCAGTTCTTCTTGCTGCGAGGAGCTCTTCCGTCTCGTTCTCTTTGACAGTCAGATCGGAAATTTTCTTGTTGAGGGTTTCCTCTTTCTTTTCCAGCTGTTCCAGTTTCTTGTCCAAGGATTCTTCTTTCTGGATGGTCCTTCTTTCAAGTCTCTGGACTTCGCTTCGTCTTTCTCTGACTTCCTTTTCCGCTTCAGTTTTCAGCTTGAATGCCTCATCTTTTGCTTCAAGAGATGCTTCCTTCTTAAGTGCTTCCGCCTCTTTCTTCGAATCCTCGAGGATTCTCCTGCTGTCTTTTTCCGCATCGCCAAGAATTTCCTTGGCTTTTTTCAATTTACTATTTGATAAATATAAGATTATGGCACCTACCACCAGTAATGTAACAACGCCTGTTACGATAATAGCGATTTGTTCTGTGCTCATATTTACACCTCCTTGCTTTTTTAGTCATTTTTTATAGCTAAATGTGAAAGCTTGGAAAGTGCATATCATTCTCACTGTGAATTTTGATAAACCAATACAAATTTATTGTATCTTATCCAATTATAAGTGTCAAATAAATCCTGTGAGATTAACCGGTAAAATCACACCTTCTGTAAACCTTTTACCGAAGGTGTCATGAGGCGCATAGGCTCTTGTTCTGAGGCGTCTCAAACAAATCGTTTCAGTATCAGAAGCTTTTCGCTGTTCTGCCGGCATAAAAAAGAGACCGGTTCTTGAACCAGTCTCTTTTTGAACCTATTTCTTTTTCTTACTTGTTTCTTCTTCTTCGATTTCAGCGATGATTTCCTTGGCTTCGATGATCTCCGCCATCTTGGCCAGTGGCAGTTCATACTTCGCACGGATCTTGTTTTCGATTTCCAGAAGCAGTTCCGGATTTTCGGCAAGATAGTTCTTGGAGTTTTCTCTACCCTGACCAAGTCGGGTTCCTTCATAGGAGAACCATGCACCGGACTTGTCCACGATTTCTTCACTGACACCTACATCCAGCACATTTCCTTCTCTGGAAATACCACCATTGTACATGATGTCAAACTCTGCCATCTTGAATGGTGCAGCGACTTTGTTCTTGATGACTTTGATTCTGGTTCTGTTCCCTATGACGCTGTCTCCGCTCTTGATGGAATCGATTCTTCTGATGTCCATTCTGACAGAAGAATAGAATTTCAGTGCACGTCCACCTGGTGTCGTTTCAGGGTTACCGAACATGACGCCGATCTTCTCTCTCAGCTGATTGATGAAGAGAATGCTGCAGTTGGTCTTGCTTACCGTACCGGCGAGCTTTCTTAGAGCCTGGGACATAAGTCTTGCCTGAAGGCCCATATGGCTGTCCCCCATCTCTCCTTCGATTTCCGCTCTGGGCACCAGTGCGGCTACGGAGTCGACGATGACAAGATCGATGGCGTTGGACCTGACAAGAGCCTCGGCGATTTCCATGGCCTGCTCTCCTGTATCCGGCTGGGATACCAGCAGATTGTCAATGTCCACACCCAGTCTTTTCGCATACTGAGGATCCAGTGCGTGTTCCGCATCGATGAAAGCGGCGATTCCGCCAAGTTTCTGTGCTTCGGCAATACAATGCAGAGCTACAGTGGTCTTACCTGATGATTCAGGTCCGTATATTTCAATGATTCTTCCCTTTGGAATTCCGCCGATGCCCAGTGCGATGTCCAGTCCCAGACATCCTGTAGGGATGGAAGCCAGATTAAGCTTGGAATCTGCACCCAGTTTCATTACGGAACCTTTACCAAACTGTTTTTCAATCTGATTCATGGCAGCGTCCAAAGCTTTCATTTTATCTGCATTAATATTAGCCAAATCATTCACTCCTTGTGTGTTAAATTCTGTCGTTCTTCAAATAAAGAACATCCGTTCAAAAATTATTATATGTCAAAAATCAGGGACTGTCAACCGGATTCCCTACTGTATATTATAGGGAATGATGCACTTTCTATTCCTTCTTTTTCTCCAGTTTGTCCATATAGGCTTTGATTTCCAGAAGGATCTCGTCTTCACTGTCCATGAGCTCCCCGATGGCGATATGATCCTTCGCGGCTTTCAGATCGCCCAGATTGATGTAGCACATGATGAGATTCGTGAGAATCTCGATGGTCCGGACCTGCTCGAACAGTGTTCTGAAATAGTTCACCGCCTGGGTATAGTCTCCGATGGCCGCGTAGTTGATGCCCAGTTCATTGAGGACATCCACATAGGCCTCGTCAATGGCCAGAGCATCATTCAGATAGAAGATGGCCTTCTCGTGGTTCTTGAGGATTCTGTAGGCGATGGCGATCATGAGAAGGAGCCTTGGATTGTCTTCTTCCCTGCTCAGAAGCGGCAGCACCAGTTCTAGGAACCGTTCGGGATTATCGTAGAGAATCTCCTCTCCTTCGGTGATTCTGGACTTCCGGTCAAGAAATTCCATCTCTTCGGTGATTTCGCTGGTTTCTTCTCCGCCCAGTCTCAGATACGCTCGGATGTTGTGGAGCGCTCCGGCGAAGTCCTCCTTGAATCTCAGAGCGGACCCCTTGAAGAGATAGCCCTCGATGACGCCAAGAGCGATGGCTTCATCGGCATATTTCTGAAGTGCTTCTCTGTACATGGACATCTTCAGGGAAAGCTCCTCCAGTAGCACCAGTGCGTTTTTCAGCACTTCCTTCTCTCCATGAACATGATAGAGTCCAAGAAGATAGATCAGGGCTTCTTCCAGCTTTTCCTCCCGGATCAGCTTCGTGACCAGCCCTTTGATGACCGACGCCCTGCTGAGCCGGTTCAGGATCGTTTTGTAGAGATCCATCTGGTTGAAGCTGTGATCCGCGCCCGCCACATAGTACATCCCCTTGACGAATTCGCCGAAGGGAAGATTTTTTGTCAGATCCTCGTTGATGTTCTCTGCGATATACTCAGGAGACAGAGGAAGAAAAAGCTCTTCCTCTGTCTCTCTGATTTCAGGAATCTGAAAATGGTCAACGAGTATGTTTTTGTTGATCTCAAGAAAAATGAGACCGGATAAGTTTGATTTCAGATGATTGATGTAATCCAATTGGACCTCCTATTGTGCGCTTAGAAGCCTTTATTGACAAGAGAGATGATTTCCTTCTTGAATGCTTCCAGCTTGCGGTCTGCATCTTCCAGCGAATTTCCTTTTACCGCCATATACGCCTTCATCTTCGGCTCTGTTCCTGATGGTCTCACGACAAACCAGGATTCATCCTCGAGCATGTACTTGATGACATTGGATTCAGGCAGCGTGATCGGTGTCTTCTCACCGGTTTTGATGTTGACTCTTTCTCTCAGTTTATAGTCCTCCTTATAGAGGGCTTTCACGCCGTCTATTTCGGTGATGGTATTGTTTCTGAAGTAGTCGATGCACTTTCTGATCTGGTCTTTTCCGTCTTTTCCGGTTTTTGTGAACGACTCGATCTCTTCGCGGAAGAATCCGTACTTTTCGTAGATCTCAATAAGCGCATCATAGAGCGTCATGCCCTTGGTCTTGTAGTAAGTTGCGATTTCACACAGAATCATGGAAGCCACCACGGCATCCTTATCTCGTACAAAGGTTCCGGCAAGATAACCGAAGGATTCTTCAAATCCGAAGAGGAAGGTTTTTTCCTTGGTTTCCTTGTATTCTTCAATCTTCTCCCCGATGTATTTGAATCCGGTGAGCACATCCAGAAGCTCCACACCGAAGTCCTCGGTGATGTTTCGGACGCTCTCTGTGGATACGATGGTCTTGATGACCACGCCATTGTCCGGCACCTTATTCTCTTCCTTCATGGCTTTCAGGAGATAGTAGGTGATGAGCATACCGATCTGATTACCGGACAATACCTGATTGTTCCCCTGATTGTCCTTCACGATGACCCCTACTCGGTCTGCATCCGGATCCGTTCCGAAGATGATGTCGGGCTTCACCTCTTCCGCCAGCTTCAGTGCAAGTTCGAAGACCTGAGGATTTTCAGGATTCGGATAAGGTGCCGTGGGGAAAGTTCCATCCGGGAGCTCCTGCTCCTTCACCACGTGCACATTGGTATAGCCCAGTT
Source organism: Clostridia bacterium (assembly GCA_009930125.1). Lineage (GTDB taxonomy): Bacteria > Bacillota > Clostridia > Clostridiales > Clostridiaceae > Proteiniclasticum. The sequence goes on from RZYZ01000001.1 coordinate 26,982, forward strand.
CCTTCAGCACACGACGCACGGGGATATTTCCGGAACCATGAATCGGTGTGTAGATGATGGAAAGACTCTTCGCATTTTCCTTCAGCATGTCCTTTTTGACCGTCAGGGTCTTGATGGAATCAATATAGGTTTTCAGCACGTCTTCTCCGATGTACTGAAGCAGTCCCTTTTCAAGGGCCTCTTCTTCGGACATGGACGCCACTTCATCAAATTTCTCGATGGATCGGATCTCCGCAAGAATCTTGTCCGCTTCCTCATCGGTGACCTGTCCTCCATAGGAACCATAGACTTTGTAGCCGTTATAGGCCTGAGGATTATGAGAAGCTGTGATGACGATGCCTGCACTGGTCTCATAATGTCTTACCGCAAATGAGAGCAGCGGCACAGGTGCCAGAGTGTCATAAAGATAGACTTTCACACCATGGGCACAGAGAATCAGCGCAGATACCTTCGCGAACTCATCGGACTTGATTCTTGAGTCGTAGGCGATGGCACAGGATGGATTCTCCACGGTCTTAGTGAGATGCCTAGCCAGGCCTTCTGTTGCCTTTCCGACTGTATGGATGTTCATTCGATTGGTTCCAGCGCCCAGAATTCCTCTTAAACCTGCTGTACCGAATTCCAGTTCGGTATAGAATCTGTCCTCCAGTTCCTTTTCCTCTGTGATTGCTCTGAGTTCCTCTTTGAATTCCTCTGATACAAATTCGCTTTCAAGCCATTCCTGCAGTTTTTCTTTATAGGACATGCTGATTTCCTCCTTGGTTATACATACTTTACTCACATTATAATATATTCCTGCTGAGATTTCACAGATTTATCTCGCTTTCTCCCATGTTTATGGTAAAAGAGAATATTTACGAAAGATGAGATGAAAATATTGTCATTATATAATAGAATGGAAGTAACGAAGTAGTGAGATTTTTCATTGTAAAAAAGAAGAATTATGCTATTATTAAATAGTTATTTTTGACATGAATGTCATGGAAATCGGAGAATACGGAAAGAAGGTGGCTGTAAAGTTGTATAAGCTGAATCAGAATGAGACTCCCCTTTTTGATGCCCTTATGGAATATGTGGATCGGGATACTGTGCCCTTTCATGTGCCAGGACATAAAAAAGGAGAAGGAATCGAAAAGAATTTCAAGAAATATATCGGGGAAAATCCCTTCAAGATAGATGTTACGGTTTTCCAGCTGGTGGATTCGCTTCACCATCCTACAGGACCGATCAAGAAAGCCCAGGAGCTTGCAGCGGACGCTTACGGAGCGGATGCTTCATTCTTCTCCATTCATGGCACCTCCGGCGCGATCCAGGCCATGATCATGTCTGTTGTCAGTGAGGGAGACACCATCATCGTGCCCAGAAACGTCCATAAGTCCATTACAGCGGGCATCATCTTAAGCGGAGCCATTCCCGTCTATATGCAGCCGGAACTGGACAAGAAGCTTGGCATCGCCCAGGGCGTGACGCCGGAAACCGTGGAAAAGACCCTGAGAGAAAATCCCCATGCCAAGGCGGTGCTCATCATCAATCCCACCTACTACGGTGTGGCTACGGAGCTGGAAAGAATCGCCGAAATCGTCCATGAATACGACATCCCTCTGATTGTGGATGAAGCCCATGGTCCCCATCTGGCTTTCTCCGAAAAGCTGCCCATGTCTGCCATGCAGGCGGGCGCGGATCTTTGTGCTCAGAGCACCCACAAGATCATCGGAGCCATGACCCAGGGGTCGATTCTGCATGTGAGGACGAAATATGTCAGTGCGGCGAGAGTGCAGCAGATCATGAATCTTCTGCAGACCACTTCCCCATCCTATATCCTTCTGGCATCACTGGATACCTCGAGAAAGCAGATTGCCCTGGATGGAGAAGGACTCCTTGACAAGGCTATTGAAAATGCCCAGTATCTGAGAAGCGAGGTCAACAAGATTGAAGGATTCTACTGCTTCGGCAGTGAGATTCTGGGAAATCCAGGTGTCTTCGCCCTTGATCCCACCAAGGTCTGCATCACCTGCAGAGATCTTGGCATCACTGGATTCGACCTGGATATGATCCTGGCCAACAAGTACCACATCCAGATGGAGCTTTCTGATCTCTACAATACTCTAGCCGTTGGAAGCTTCGGCGATACGAGAGAAAACATGGACAAGCTCATCACAGCCCTCAAAGAGATCAGCGAGGAATACATGAACAAGGATCAGATCAAACCGGACTTCATAGACATTCCATCCATACCCAAGCAGGTGCTGATTCCAAGAGAAGCATTCAACGCCGAAAAAGTTTCGGTCCTTCTTGAAGACAGCATCGGTGAAGTGTCCGGCGAGTTCCTGATGGCTTACCCGCCCGGAATTCCAGTGCTCTGTCCTGGAGAGGTCATCACAGAAGAAATCGTGGACTATGTCAATGATCTCAAGAAGACCGGACTCTATGTGCAGGGAACCGAAGATCCGAGAGTGGAATACATCAAAGTGGTGAATTAAAAGACGAACAGCCTGAAAGCTTACAGCATAAGCTCTCAGGCTGTTTTATATTGCTTTGTGTCATCGGTTCCGATCGATGATGAGGTATTTCAGCACACTGAGATATTCTCTGAGGTACCCCTTCAGAAGTGTGGTGGGCGGGGTTTTGGAAGGGATACCGAAGGCATCCAGTCCATTCTCTCTTGCAGTGAGTGTTCCTCTGAATACATGAAAACCGCTGGTGACGATACCGAATTTCGTCTCTTCCTCTAGAAGACCTGGTCTTTCCTTCTGCAGCATCGCTATGCTGAAGGTGATGTTCTCGTAGGTGTTGAAGGAGCCTTCCTCTGCAAGGATTCTGCTCTCCTCTATCCCCTTCTCCACGAGATAGTCTTTCATGGCAGAAGCTTCGGTGATCTCTTCCCATCTCCCGATGCCTCCGGATACGACAGCAATGGTCTCCGGATGGTCCTTGAGATAGGCATATCCCCTGCCAAGGCGTAGAGACAGCGCAGGAGAAGGCGTTCTTCCATAAAGTCTTGCCCCCAGAATGATGATGACATCGGCCTTTTCCTCGCTGGTCTTCTGGGCATGATAGAGGATGAGACCTTCCACCACCACAAAAGTCAGCACGAAAGCAGCGGCAAGGACAAAGAGGATTTTTCTGAAGATGTGCTTCTCTAGTTTCTTTTTTTCCATTGCAGCTCCACTATGGACAGCAGGTTGTCCTCTTCATCATAGATTTCATGATAGGAAGTGCGCTCCTCCAGTACAGACCTTACCAGGACATTGCCGCCGGGCCTCTTTTCCTTTTTGTAGACAATGGAGAGGTCCTCCGGTACGTTCACCAGCAGGTAATCTTCATTCGTGTCCGTGGTAAGAGACTCCATGGCCCAGCCGATGTAGACCGTGTTGTTCACGTGATCGTTGCTGTCGATGTCGTGGAATCGGAGTTCAAAGGATTTCTCATGGGTATAGATCGGGTTTCTTCTTTTCTTGAGAGGTTTTGTGTCGATTTTCTGTACGATTTCATCCTGCAGGAAGGAAAGAGAAGGATCGGTTCTGTCCAGGTACGCTTCTTTGACATGCTCTGGAATCTTCACCATCTTTCTCTTTTTTCCGTCAATGACGATCCAGACTGAGACTGCGTATCCTACGGTTTTCCCCTCCTCGTTCACCACGTAGAAGTATCTGTGGGAATAGATGTCCTTCTGGAACAGGGCAAAGGTCCTGAAGCGAAGATTCTTCGCATAGTACTCTCCTTCCTCCAGATGCAGATTCCAGCTGTAAAGGACCCACACAAGTCCCATCTCTTCCATATAATTCGGTGCGAGCCCCAGACTTACAGTGTGATACATGGAAGTGGTGTTCAGCATCTGCACCAGGGCATCCAGCTTGACATATAAAAACCGGTCCACTTCCTTGAAATCCACTATGGTGCTCTTCTCGTATTCTTTCATTCCATTCTCCTTGCATGCCGGGTAGAAATTTTACTGAATATAATTGCGTGCCACCGGCATTCTTACATTCTATTAATCAATAGTACGAATATATCTCAAAAAATTTAAATTCGTCTTAATATTTACGAAAAGAGCGAATGGGAGTGTTTGATGAAAGAGAAGATATCAGCTATAATATACGAAATATTTGAATTGAAATGGAGATAGAATAATGGAAGACATACTGATACTCGTAGATGAACAGGACACTTTTCAGGGATACATGGGGAAAGAGGAAGCCCACCTCAAGGGCGTGAAGCACAGAGCCTTCAGCATCTTTGTGTTCAACAGGAAAAATGAGCTTCTGCTGCAGCAGAGAGCCCTAACCAAATACCACACACCGGGTCTCTGGAGCAACACTTGCTGCAGCCATCCGAGATACGGAGAGACCACCCTTTCAGCCGTGCATAGAAGGCTGCCTGAAGAAATGGGCTTTGACACGGAGCTGACCCATGTCCATGAAATGTCCTATGAGATCCGATTTGACAACGGCATCATCGAAAATGAATATGATCATGTGTTTGTAGGGCGATATGAAAAGAATCCTGTGATCAATGAGGACGAGGTCCATGATTATAGATGGATTTCTCTGGAGGATCTCAGAAAGGACATGGCAGAAAGTCCTGAAAAATACACCTTCTGGTTCAGAAGAATTATGAATGAATTTGATTTCATGAGCGCACTCCATGATGCTGAGCCTCAAGAGGTATAGTAAAACCATCGTTTCCAGAGGAAGCCGTCCCCCATACTTTCCAAGTGCTATGGATTATTGTTGACGTACTAGTTTATAAAATATATAATATATTAAAACATAAACGAGTATTATGCATGAGTTTCTATGGATATGAAGAAATATACCTATAGTGCGGGGTACATGAATGGAACATACTGAAAAGGCGGAAAACATCAACAGCTACAATGAGGAGTACTTCAAGGCAAGATTCAAGAAGAAAATGTTCGGCGGATATAACCCGACGGAAGTAATTGACTTCATCAATGCCATGAACAGTAATTTTCAGAATAGCGATCAGAATCTGAGAAAGAACATCATGAAACTGACCCAGGATAAGCAGACCGCTGAAAATGAGCTGCACAGGCTGAAATCTGAGCAAAGCAACCATATTCAGGAAATGAAGCAGGAAATGGATGTCCTTCTGGAAGAGCTGAATCAAAAAAACAGCATCATAGAGAACAACGAATCCCTTCTCGAAGAATACACCCGGAAACTGGAAGAAGGCACCGGGGATTTCGAAAAGACCATCATGGCGCTCAGGAGCGAAAGGGATGCTCTCGAAGCCAGGCTGCAGGAGGAAAAGGCCAGGAGTCATGAACTCAATGAAAGGATTCATGTACTTAATGAAGAAATGCGACGCCTGAATCTCCAGGTGGAGGAACTGGAAAACCGTGAAGACCCGGCTTTTCTTGATGAAAAAATCGAGGAGGCAAAGCTTCTCGCCTTTGCTCAGGTGGATGAAGAAAAAAGAATCAGTCTCAGTCTGAGGCAGGAGATCAAAGCGCTGGAGAATCGCCTGGCAGAGGCCGAAAAATCCAATGAAGCCATCAGAAACAAACTGTATGAGGAAAAGAATCTGAGAATCGCAGTGGAGGAAAACCTCTCCGAAGAGAAGCGGAAATATTCCGATCTTCAGATCAACGGCTTCAAAAAGGAATTCAGCGGCATTCAGCAGTTCCTGGAAGAACTCACCATGGAACAGGAGATGCGAAACAGAGAGCTGGAGCTGGAGCTGCAGCTGGAAAGAGAGAAAACCGACAAAGCGGAAGAAAGAATCGAGAATCTGCTGGCGAAGTATGGTGCGCTGAAGGATAAAGTGCTTTGGGAAAAGAAGCAGTTCATGACGAAGCTCAGTGAACTGGCGGATGGACACAGCAAATTCGTTTCAGATTTCAATCTGGTTCTGACGGAACCGACGCCCATCGATTCCAAGGAAGCAAGCAATCAGTAGAGTAAAGCCGAGAAGCATGAATGTGCATCTCGGCTTTTTTGAAAACTCTCCTCTCCTTCCTTCTGGAATGAGGAAAAAAGTTTTGACAGGAACTGGAAATAGCTCTAAAGTAATGAGATATAGAATTGCAGGAACGATCGGAGGAACCAAATGAATGCAGCAGCTTTTCTCACCTATATCATCATTACCGCCATTACCCCAGGGCCCAATAACATCATGTCCATGACCCATGCCAGCAGAATGGGATTCAGAAAGAGCTATCCCTTCAATCTGGGCGTTTTTTTCGGGACCACCCTGGTCATGGTGATTACCACCCTGTTTTCCAGTCTTTTCTTCAGTGCCATTCCGAAGGCGGAGCCTGTGATGCTTGTGATCGGTGCGTCATATCTTCTTTATCTGGCCTACAAAATCATGACCAGCGGAAAGGAGATCCGGACGGGAAAAATGACCGAAGCGAGATTTCTTCCTGGGGTGCTTCTTCAGTTCATCAATCCCAAGCTCTACATCTACAGCATCACCGCCATGGGTTCCTATATTCTGCCCCACTACCGAGAAACGGGGATTCTTCTTCTCTTCGCAGTCTTTCTGGCAGTGGTGGGCTTTCTGTGCACCGTTCTGTGGGCACTGTTCGGGTCCCTCTTCCGAAAACTGTTTTCGGACAAGGGCAGAATCATCAATACCATCATGGCGCTCCTTCTGGTCTACAGCGCCGTATCCCTGTTCCTGTAGACAGAAATCTTTAATAATGAGCATGTAAAAAGCAGGAGCTCCTTTTTGGGAGCTCCTGCTTTGGTTTTCTGTAACTTCTATAGACTGTAACCCAGATCCATGGCCTTCAGGTTCACTTCCTGAAGAGCGGGTTTGAAATACTGCTTTATGAGCCTGTTCAGGAGATCTTTCTCCAACCCCAGATCTTTTGCAAGAATGCCCAGAAGAACCATGTTGGCCACTTTCGCATTCCCCAGTTCGATGGCTTTGTTCTGCGCATCCACGGATTTCACGTGATAACCCTTTTCCTGCATTTCCTCGATGATCCCTTCCGGATAGACTTCCTTCCCCATGTTCACGGAGTACGGCCTGATTTCATGGTCGCTGGAAATGACGGTGCCGTTTTCCTTCAGAAATTCCAGCCATCTTCCCGATTCGCTCTTCTCGAAGGAGATGATGTAGTCCGATGTTCCCTTCTCGATGAGCGGAGAATGGACCTTCTCTCCGTACCGCACCTGAGTGGAGACGCTTCCGCCTCTCTGAGCCATACCATGCACTTCGCTCATTTTGACGTCATATCCCAGTTCGATGAGCGCGGCAGACAGAAGATTGGATGCGGATATGGTTCCCTGACCGCCTACACCTACAAATAATATATTGGCTTCCTTACGCATTGACAAGATCCCCCTTCTTCTCGATTGCATCGAATGGACATACCTGGTAGCAGAGCGTACATCCGTTGCACATCTCTCTGTCGATGAACACGCTTCCATCCTTGATGTAGATGGCAGGGCATCCGGTTCTAACGCAGGTCTTACATTTTCTGCATTTCTCCTGGTCGATCTCCACATAGGAGTTTCTCCTCAGAATCTGCACATCCTTCAGCAGTGCACAGGGCTCCTGGGTGATGATCACGAAGGGTTCCGTCGCGGCTTTCGCTTCCTTGACCACTTCTTTCGCCTTGTCCTGATAGTAGGGATTGATGATCTTGATGTTCTCATCCTTTATGCCGAGAGAACGCACCAGCATCGGAATGTTGATGTCCCCTGCCTCTTCGCCCATGAGAGTTTTTCCGGTTCCGGGATTTTCCTGATGCCCGGTCATGCCTGTGGTTCTGTTATCCATGATCACGGTGACCACAGGTATCTTGTTGTAGATGGAATTCACAAGGCCCGTGATGCCGGAGTGGAAGAAGGTGGAGTCTCCGATGAAGGAGAATACTTTCTTCTTAGTGTTCCCTTGTATGTCCAGCACCTTCTGCATTCCTGTACCGGCGGAAATGGAAGCACCCATGCAGATGACGGTATCGGTCACATTGATGGGGTCCATGGCACCTAAGGTGTAGCACCCGATATCACCGGAAGCGATGATGTCTCTGTCGGTCTTCAGCGCATTGAAGAAGCCTCGGTGCGGACAGCCCGCGCAAAGCACCGGAGGTCTTGTGGGAGACTTTGACTCCATGGGTATCATTTCCTTCTTCTCGGCGCCCAGGAAGGCTTCCCTGATGGTCTCAGGGTTCAGTTCTCCGCAGATGGGCAGCACGTCTCTGCCTCTGCAGGCGATGCCAAGTGCTTTGATCTCTTTCTCCAGATATGGTTCATTCTCCTCGATGACTAGAATCTCCTCCATGTCCCTGGCGAACTCCAGAATGAGCTCGGTGGGAAGTGGGAAAGTCATGCCCAGCTTCAGATAGGAAGCATTTTCTCCGAAGACTTCCTTTGCATAGGCATAGGAGATCCCGGAGGTGACGATGCCCAGTTTTTTCGTGTTTTTCTCCACGATGTTCAAGCTGGAGGCATTGTTGAAGTGCCTCAGACTGACGAGTCTTTCTTCCACGATGGGATGTCTTCGCTGAGCATGACCCGGCGTCATGACGTTTTTCAGCTTGTCTTTCTTATATTCTCTGATGGCCACTTCCTTCCGGTCCTCCAGATTCACAAGAGACTTGGAATGATTCACTCTGGTGGTGGTTCGGATCAGAACCGGCGTATCGAATTCCTCACTGATCTCATAGGCCTTCTTCACGAAGATGCGGCATTCTTCGGAGTCGGAAGGTTCCAGCATGGGCACTTTGGCGTGCAGAGCGTAGTATCGGTTGTCCTGTTCATTCTGGGAGGAATGCATCCCAGGGTCATCGGCATTGATGATGACCAGCCCTCCGTTGACGCCGATGTAGGCCATGGTAAAGAACGGGTCTGCCGCCACATTGAGGCCCACATGCTTCATGGTGGTCAGGGCTCTTGCGCCCATGATGGATGCTCCTGATGCGGCCTCCATGCCCACTTTCTCGTTGGGTGCCCACTCCGAGTAGACTTCCTTGTATTTGGCCAGATTCTCCAGTATTTCAGTGGATGGAGTGCCTGGATAGGCGGAAGCGAAATGGGCTCCCGCCTCATAAGCTCCTCTTGCGAGAGCTTCGTTACCTGTCATCAGTGATTTCATTGTTTTTCCCCCTTGGATAAAGTCATCATTACAGCCAGAGCAATACTGTTCAGCTTCGCCTCACTGGAATCGGAACGTGATGTGAGAATCACCGGGCATTTCGCGCCCAGAATGATGCCTGCGCTTTCCGCACCAGCCATGTAGGTAAAGGATTTGCCCAGAAAGTTTCCGGCTTCAAGGCCTGGCACAAGCAGTACATCCGCATCTCCAGGAACTTCGCCCGTGACGCCCTTATGCGCTGCAGATTCTTTGGAAATGGCGATATCAAAGGACAAGGGCCCTTCCACCACCACATCCTTCTCATCTTTGAAGATGCTTTGAAGCTCCAGTGCATCCACGCTGCTTTCCAGATTCGGATTCACTTTCTCCACAGCAGAGAGCGCGGCAACCTTCATGGGATGAAGCTCAAAAAGCTTGCCCAGAACCATTGCGTTTCTGATGATGCTTTCCTTGTCTTTCAGACTGGGCTTCATGACCATTCCCCCATCGGTGAGAAGAATCAGTTTGGGATAGCTTTTCATTTCATAGACCATCACATGGGACAGGAGCGTGTCTCCTCTTAGCCCCAGCTCCTTGCTGAGCACCGCTTTTAAAAGCACCTTGGTGTCCACAAGCCCTTTCATGATGATGTCCGCCTTTCCTTCTGAAACGGCTCTGGCGGCCATATAGGAAGCCTCTTCCGCTGTTTTGCAGTCGATGATCTCCGCGTGACGGAAAAGGAGATTGTTCTTTTCCATGGTTTCTCTGATTTTCAGGGCATCCCCGAACAGCAGAAAGCTGGCCATATTATGTCTTTCCGCTTCAGACAGTGAGATCAGTACGTCCTTATCTTCCGCCGAAGCCACAGCGATGCGTTTCTTCTGATTTCTTGCCTGGCTTACGATTTCTTTCAAGCTGGTAATCAAAATTATTTCCCCCTTAGTGTTCTGATAACGTATACAGCGGATTTCAAAAAGAAGATGAAACCCGCTGGTTCATCTTCTTTCAGTATAAAATATCCTATTCACATTATCAATTGAAGCTGAAGAACTATATAAATTCGGCGAAAACTTCCCGGTCAGTACCGGCAACCTGTTAAATTGTATCATGCTGTGTCACGATATTCATAATCAACTTATCTATTGTCAGGATTATAACAGGTCTTGCGGAGCATTGATGCAGCTCTTTCCGGAGTCCTTGATGGCTTTCAGGTCCCTGCATCCTGTAAGAAGCATGGCGCCCTTCAGCTCGCTGTAGATCTTCTGCGCATAGAGCGCAACCGCTTCCTCGCCGCCGCCGATGGCATACTGGGCAAAGGGTCTTCCGATGAGGACCGCATCCGCACCCAGAGCCAGAAGCTTGAACACATCCACGCCACTTCTGACACCACCATCCACCAGTACCTTTATGCGTCCGTCCACAGCCTCTGCGATGGCTGAAAGAACGGAAGCTGTGGATGGAGTATGGTCCAGAATTCTTCCTCCGTGATTGGAAACCACGATGGCATCTGCTCCGGCAAGCACTGCAAGGTTCGCCTCTTCGGCAGTCATGATGCCTTTGATGATGAAGGGCACACTAAGATGCGCCTTCACTTCCTTCAGTTCGTCAAGAGACTTGGGGTCCACGCGCTGGCCATGCATCTTGAGTGTGTCAAGCCCCGCCGCATCGACATCCACGCCAATGGCCAGAGGCTCTGCAGTCATGGCAAGATCGATTCTTGAAAGCAGCTCCTCATTGTTCCATGGCTTGATGAAGGCGATGCCAGAAACCGCTTCTTCTCTGAGGACCTTCAGATTGTCCTCGATGAAGGATTTGAATGCGGAATCTCCTACCATGGGAATGATGCCCGCATTTTTCGATCCTCTGACCACAGCTCTGATATAGTCCTCTTCCGAGACGCTGTTTCCCATATTGATGTTCACCCCTGTCACAGGAGCCGGCATCACCGGCATGGACAGTGTCTGCCCGAAAAGCTCAGTTTCCAGTGAAGGCTCCTTCACATCATGAATGGTCTTGAGATTCAGTGTGATCTTTTTCAGTGCATTGTAATTGCTTATGAAACTTGAACCGGTTCCTTTTCCGCCCATACCGGGCACTTCCCCTCTGCATGCAACGCCATCGCACTGGGGGCACATTCTGCACTGGGGCATCATGAGTTTTCTGGCATTTACTGCCGCTTCCTTTAATGTCATTTCCACAATCCTCCGATTTCATTTTCTGTATACACGTCAATTCCGTTTTCCAGGAGCAGCCTGCAGGCTACGCCATGACCTTCGACAAGTGTCCTTGTGTAGGTTCCGTCGTAAATCAGGCCTTTCCCGCAGGAAGGGCTTCTGGATTTCAGAAGGGCTTTTCTGATGTCGTTTTTTCTGCAGTAGTCGAGGGTGATTCGGGCACCTTCCTCATAGTTTTTTGTCACGTCTTTCCCGTCTGCGGTGAGGACATGGCCATCTCTGATTTCAGCCGGGTCTCTGGGGACGGAAAGTCCGCCCAGTACTTCCGGACACATGGGAATCAGCTCGTATTTCTCTTTTAGCCGATTCATTTCCTCGATTTCAAATCCTGTTCCGTCGTATCGGACCTTCTCCCCGAGAAGGCAGGCGGATACAAGCAGTTTTTCTTTCATAGATCTATTTCAGGGTGATGATGGTGACCCCTTTTCCCCCTTCTCCGTACTCGCCCAGGCGGTACTTCTTCACATGCGGATGATGTCTGAACATGTCCCAGAGATGCTCCTTGAGGATCCCTGTTCCCATGCCGTGGATGATGGTGACCTCATTGAGTCCCGCCATGGAGGCTTCATCCAGATACATGTCGACGATATGCTCCCCTTCCAGAGCGTCCTGTCCCCTTACATCACAGCTGATGGAGACCTGCTTCAGGTTGAGCCGGGCTTCTCTTTTTGCGATTTTTTTCTGCTTCTTGTCTTCTCTGATCTCCACCAGATCCTTCTTGTTCACACTGAGCTTCATGATGCCGGCCTGGACCATGAGTTCTCCTTTGGCATCGGGCAGCGTCAGAATGGATACCTTCTGATTCAGGGTGGAGAGCAGCACTTCCTGTCCTTCCTTGAAATCAGTGATCTCCTTTCCTTCCACTTTTTCGAAGAGATCCTTCTGCTGGGTGCTGTCCATATTCTTTTTCAGATGATCCCGGATCTCCTGAAGGCTTCTTCGACTGTCCTTGAGCTCGACGCTGCTTTCCAGGTCCCGAAGCTGCTTGAGGATCTCATCCGCCTTCACCTTGGCTTCCTCCAGATATTTTCTGCCTTCAGCCTTGGCGTCTCTCATGGCTTTTTCCCGGATTTCATCGATCCGTTCCAGTTTCTTGTTCAGTTCCTCTTCTTTGGTAAGAAGCTCTCTTTTGATGTTTTCCGCATGCCGTGCATCCTTGGAGGCGTCTCGTCTGGATTTCTCAAGGCTTTCAATGAGCTCCTCGAACTTCAGCGCTTCCCGGTCGATGAAGGCTCTGGAGCGCTCTATGATGTCATCACTGAGGCCCAGCCTTTTGGAGATGAGGAAGGCGTTGGATTTTCCAGGGACACCGATGAGGAGTCTGTAGGTGGGACGCAGAGTCTCCACATTGAATTCTACGGAAGCATTGACGGTCTTGTCCGATTTCAGCGCGTAGGCTTTCAGTTCGCTGTAGTGGGTGGTGGCCAGGATGCGGATGCCTCTTTCCTTCAGGGTCTCGAGAATGGCCATGGCAAGCGCCGCTCCTTCGGTGGGATCCGTCCCTGCGCCCAGCTCATCGAAGAGTACCAGGGAACGCTCATCCGCTTCCTTTATGATGCTGACGATGTTCGTCATGTGGGAGGAGAAGGTGGAGAGGCTCTGCTCGATGCTCTGCTCATCTCCGATGTCTGCAAAGATGTCCCGGAAGTGTCCGATGCTGGAGCCATCTGTCACCGGAATGAGAATTCCGGACATGGCCATGATATGGAGCAGTCCAACGGTTTTCAGGGTCACGGTCTTACCGCCTGTATTGGGTCCTGTGATGACGATGGTTGTGATTCCGTCCTCCATATAGATGGTGGATGGAACAACTTCCCTGTCGGGAATCAGAGGATGCCTGGCATCTCTCAGGTTGAAGGTCAGGTCCTCTCTCACTTCAGGCTTGGTGCCCTCGATTCGGCTGGAGTATTTCGCCTTGGCGAAAATCACATCCAGCTCATAGATGATGGAAGCGTTTCTTTTCACCGCCTCCAGATCCATTTCCACTTTTCCTGAAAGTTCCATGAGGATACGCTCGATTTCCGCTTTCTCCTTCAGCATGAGCTCCTTGATCTCGTTGTTGAGATTCACAAGGCTTATGGGTTCTATGAACAGCGTGGCCCCGGAGGCGCTCTGATCGTGGATCAGACCTTTGACCTGCCCCTTATGCTCCGCCTTCACCGGAATGACGTAGCGGTCCCCACGAACCGTGAAGATGCTGTCCTGGAGATATTTCTCGTTTTCTCTCACAAGGCTCTGAATCTTGTCTTTGACAGAGCCTGTCTTGTCTCTTAAGGAGCGCCTGATTTTCAGTAAGGCATCAGAGGCCTGATCGGAAATTTCCTGATCGCCCACGATGGCATGATAGATGGCATTCTCCAGCTGCTTCAGCGGACTGATCCCATAGACCAGATTCTTCAGATGGAAAGAGTGCTCCTCTTTGCCCACATAGTCCTTGAAATGACGAGCGCTTTTCATGACATTGGCGATCTTGAGAAGAGATTCCGCACTGGCAGTTCCCCCTTTCCCGATATAGGCGATGGCGCTTCTCACATCATAGACGCCTTCAAAAGGTGCACTGCCCTTCTCTTCCAGAAGGCCAAGGGCTTCCTTCGTCTCTTCCAGGGCGCGTTCGATCTCCGCCGCTGCAGAGAGAGGAGAAAGGGCGTCTATCCCCTCTTTTCCTGGCGAAGAGACGGCGTAGGATTTGACCCTCTCCTTGATTTTATGGAATTCAAGTTTGTTCAGATTCTTTTCTTTCACTATTCAACACCTCGCTTGTAATGTCCTCTGTTAAATGAGGGGAGCTCCAGAGCTTCTCCGTGAAGAAATGCATGGAGAACCTCCCTGGCTTTTTCAGCGCTTTCCGTCGTGAGGTCTATTCGCAGGGACCGGATTCCGATATGCTCCAGATCCTTCGTGCTGTCCAGAAGATTCTTCGGCTTTCCGTTCATGATATAGCTTCTGCAGAAGATGTCCGTCATGACGGGAAACTCTTCCCCCATGCGGTCCTTCAGGCGATAGCTTTCTTTCATACAGGCCTCGTTGCAGGGCACTTCGCGGGTCATGCCGCCTACCGTTGCCCCCACTGGGCAGTATTCGCTGTGCATCATTTCCTGTCTTCCATAGACCAGGGTGATGTATCTTTCTTTGTTTTTCAGCCCCTTCAGCTCCTGCCGGTTGAGCTCTTCACTGACCATGGACATGGCTAGATCCTCCCCGTAGAACTTCAGGGCGTCACTGTTCATGATGTTCAGTTTGTAGTCGCCGATGATGTAGAAATCCTTTCCGAGAAGCCGTATGACCCCTGCGTTGTTGGTGATGATTCCAGCCAGTCTGCCGTGGTCCTCCAGCTTCTTCACCTTCTCCACGATGGCGTGGAGCTCTGTTCTCAGGATATTGGATACCTTCACGTAAAGACGGATGTCCCTGTGCTCCTCCAGAACCTTTGCCACATCTCTGAAGTTTATGTATCGAGCTCCCCGGTAGAAGGGATACACAGCGAGGTCCTTCACACCCATTTCTAGGGCCAGCGTGAACTGCTCTTTGGTGGACACCGAAACGAGCCTCAGATTCTCTCTGATCTCATGTTTCATGGGATGAGGCTCCCGATCTGTCTGCTCCGGCAGGGCTTTCTTGGCACTTTTTACCTGGTCTTCTACAAGATCCTCCAGTAGAAGCCTTCTCATTTCATTGAGCTCTCTGATAGGCAGGAATCCTTCGCTGAAATGATCCACAAGGATTGCAGTGAGGATAAAGGGAGACTCTCCGCTCTTTTTCAGCGCCTCTTCCACCCGTTCCAGGGTCAGGGGCGCTTTGATGGGAGTTTCCACGATCTTGGAGGTTCTGCGGTACGTCTTTCCCTTATACTCCACCATAAGGGAGGCTTCTTCTCCTGCCTTGAAGAACAGTGTTCCCGTGAGTCCGATCTTGCGGTCATAGGATCCATTGTGGCTTCTCTTGAGCTCATCCATGAGCTCAAAGTCATAGGTCTTGTATAACGGTCCTTCCGGGAGTGTGCTTCTACCTGTGAGTTTCACCGTTTCTCCAGGCTGGGCTTTCTCTTTCACATCGCCCCTGTCTCGGATGCCTTCCACGGTGAGGCCCTTCTCCCCTACACGAAGACCATCTCCTTTACGCAGGGG
>RZYZ01000289.1 GCA_009930125.1 Clostridia bacterium
GAAAGAATGAGGACAGGCTGAAACGAGCCTTTATGACAGCACAAAACCGTGGAAGAGGGATGTTCCACGGTTTTTGTATGGGCGATATCAGATTACACCTTCATCGGATAATTCGTCTTCATTCATGTAGATCAGATCTTTGGAGAATGTCAGCGGTGCTTCAGTCCGTTTCTGGATTTCCTCTTCCGAGAACAGCGGATTGATTTCTCTTACCA
This sequence comes from Clostridia bacterium, assembly GCA_009930125.1. Lineage (GTDB taxonomy): Bacteria > Bacillota > Clostridia > Clostridiales > Clostridiaceae > Proteiniclasticum. Next base: position 216 of record RZYZ01000289.1, read on the forward strand.
GAAGACCGCTTCCGGTCACTTCGATTACAGCCATTTCAGTGATGATCATATCCACCTGATTCCTGGCTGTCAAAGGAAGGGTACAGTCTCTAAGTATTTTCGGATTTCCTTTTGCGGTATGCTCCATGGCCACAATCACCTTTTTTGCACCGGAAATGAGATCCATGGCACCGCCCATGCCAGGCACCATTTTCCCAGGGATCATATAGTTTGCGATGTTTCCTTTTTCATCCACCTGCAGTGCACCCAGAACCGTCAGATCCACATGCCCGCCTCGAATGATGCCAAAGGACAGCGCACTGTCAAAGAAAGCACCTCCAGGAAGAATGGTCACGGGCATGCCGCCGGCATTGGTGATATAGGGATCAAATTCCTCTTCCGTGGGGGAAGGTCCGAGACCTACGAATCCGTTTTCCGACTGGAAAACGATGTTCTTTCCTTCAGGAAGAAAATTAGCCACCAGTGTGGGCAGTCCGATGCCCAGATTGACCACATCATTGTCCTGCAGTTCCTTTGCCACTCTTTTTGCGATATAGTTCTGAATCTCTCTTTTTTCCATCATAAGGCATGCCCTCCATCTACTATATAGTCAATGAAAATACCGGGGGTATGAACATGGTCATGAGGAAGTTCGCCCACTTCCACAAGTTCGCCGGCTTCCACGATGGTAAGGTCTGCTGCCGTCGCCATGATTTCATTGAAGTTTCTTGTGGCTCCATGGAAATTCATATTGCCGAAATGATCGACTCTATTGGCGAAGAGAATGGCGACATCTGCTCTCAGAGGTTTTTCCAATAGAAACTCTTCTCCATCCACAACCACTTTTTCTTTCCCTTTTTCCACTTCCGTTCCAAGACCGGTTCTGGTCAGCACTCCGCCCAGGCCGAAACCGGCGCAGCGGATCTGCTCGATGAGTGTTCCCTGAGGGGTGAGAACCACCTCTGTTTCTCCGGCAAGCATCTGTCTGCCGGTTTCCTTATTGGTGCCGATATGCGAAGCGATGATTTTTCTGAACTGTTTGTTCACCACAAGTTTTCCGGGGCCTTTATCTATGAATCCGGAATCATTGCAGATCAGTGTCAGGTCTTTGGCACCTGATTCGCAGAGTGCATCGATGATCTTTTCGGGACATCCCACACCGAGGAATCCACCGACCATGATGACATCACTATCTTTGATTTTAGATGCAGCATCCTGTATTGAGATCAACTTGCTCATATTTACCTCCAGATATTTCTTCCTGATTTAACGTATACGATTACACTCTGATTCTATTTCCTTGTGATGCTTTTGTCTAATTGCAATCCTTCATATTTCTTATAACCTGGAGTTATAAGAAGTGATATAATGAGGTCAGAATGATACGCAAGGAGGCCTTCATGGATATCTACCAGCTGAAATATTTTATTGCCATTGTGGAGAATGATCTGAACCTCTCCATTGCATCCAAGAAGCTGCACATCAGCCAGCCTGCTCTGTCGAAATACATCATCAAATTTGAAGAGGAAGAGAAGGTAAGGCTTTTTGAACGCAGTCACGGAAGACTCACAGGACTGACTCCTGCGGGAGAAAACTTCTACGCCAATGCGCTGATCGTCATCGAGAAGCATGATACGCTCATGAGTGAATTCCGGGAACATGGAAGTCTCATCAAAGGAACCGTGAAGATCGGGATCCCGCCACTGATTCTGACTGTGCTGTTCACGGAGGTCATGGCAGATCTCATAAGGCTGAATCCGGATATCCGGTTCATCATTGTGGAAAAGGGCGCTTTTGAGCTTCGGAGAATGCTTCTTCTGGATGAGCTGGATTTTGCGGTACTCCTTCATCCGACGAATCTCAACGAACTGCTTTTCAAAGAGGAGATCATCAGAGAGGACGAACTCAGCGCATTCATGAGCAGAGACAATCCGCTCGCTGTGAAAAAGACCATAGCGTGGACAGACCTCAGAGGGAAAGATCTGGCAATCTTCAATGAGACGTTCATGATTCACCATCAGCTCATAGGCAAGTTCAAATCCATGAAGATGGAACCGAAGATTTCTCTGATGTCCGGTTCCTGGGATTTTCTTCTGGAAGTCACAAGAACCTCCAGCTTCATCACCATTCTGCCTGCGCCCATCAAGGAACACTTCTCTTTCAAGGATGTGAGGGAAGTCCCCTTTGAAAAACCCATTACCTGGCAGGTGCTCATGACCTACAAGCTGAAATCCCATTATACGAGAATCGAGGAATATACCATCGATTCCATAAGGAAATACTTCATAGGGAAGAAGAGAATTGAACCTCTGAAAAATGACTAAGGATCTGTATGAAAGTAGTGTTGAAAAATGAG
>RZYZ01000047.1 GCA_009930125.1 Clostridia bacterium
CCCGTGGAAGGCACCATCATCACCGTCATCAAGGACTGGGCGGAAGCCATCGACAGATACAAGGACCATGCCAAGGATTTTCATGAGCTGCTTTCAAGTTCTGCTCAGGTGGCACTCAGTTCTCTGAAGGAGACCACCCACCAGCTGAAGGTTCTGGAAGAATCCAATGTGGTGGACTCCGGGGCCAAAGGATTCGTCTATTTCGTGGAAGGATTCACGCAGTTTCTGAAGACCGGACATTTTGTCTCCGACCATGACATGAACCAGGAGGACATCGACTTCACGGAATATCCTTCCCATGATCACGATGTCATTAATGAAAGATTCTGCACAGAAGCACTGATCTCCGGAACGAATATGGACCTTGATGCCATACGGGATGCACTGAAGCCTTACGGAGATTCCCTCATTGTGGCTGGTAATACAGGCAAAGTGAAAATACATATTCATACCAATGAGCCCCCGCAGATTTTCCAGATTCTGAAAACCAAGGGAACCATCCTCCAGCAGAAGGCGGATGATATGATCCGTCAGAACGAGGATGCCTATCATAGAAAATACCCCATCGCCCTGATCACCGATTCCATTGCGGATCTTCCACTGGAGTATATGGACCAGCACCAGATCCATATGATGCCGCTGAATCTGCTTTTTGACAGTTCCACCTATCTGGATAAGGTGACCATGACGCCGGAAGTGTTCTATCCTCTCCTGGACCAGGTGGGGGAATATCCCAAGTCCGCTCAGCCCAATCCCAAGGTTGTGGAAAACTTCCTGGGCACCATCGCCTCCCATTACGACAAGATCCTCGTCATCACCGTGGCGAAAGCCCAGAGCGGTACCCATGGGGTCTTCGATAAGGCAGCGGAGCGCTTCAGAAACGAAGGCAAGGAAATCATCGTCATCGACTCGAAGCAGAATTCCGGTGCGGAAGGACTCCTCGTCATGAAAGCATCCGAGCTGATCCAGAAAGGAAAATCTCTTTCAGAGATTGTAGAGGAAATCGAAGCGCTGAAAAAAGACACGCGAATCCTTGTAAGCGTCAAGAACCTCAAGTACATGGTGCGATCAGGACGACTCAATAAAACCGCAGGACTCGCAGGGTCCATTGTGAATCTCAAACCAGTGGTCTCACTGGATGAGGAAGGAAAAGGCAGCATCGCCGCCAAAGCCTTCAGTATAAGGTCCAACATGGATAAAATCATCCAGCTTATGGATGAGGACCATAAAAACAAGAAAATCACCCGCTTTGCCATCCTTCACGCCAATGATGAGCAGCGTGCTCTGGAAATGAGCGATAAGGCGAAAGCGCTTTTAGGCTATGAACCAGAATACATCATGAATATTTCCACCATCGTAGGAATGAGTGCAGGTGTCGGAACCGTTGCTGTATCCTACATGAGCGAGGATGAAAACTCATGAATCCATACGTAGGTAGCGCAATACTTCTTCTGATGTTTTCACCATCCTATTTGCAGTCGAACAGGTCCTGAAATACAATTCAAAAATGCTCAGGATAAGATCTCATTCTTTCTTCCTGAGCATTTTCAGATGAAAAGCGCTTACTTAAAGACTCGCCATGACTTACAAAGAGCAGGAGTGGATTGAATGAATAACACGTATCTGAAACTGATCGCGCTTGCCACCATGATCATAGACCATGTGGGCGCCATTTTCTTTTCCTTTGAACCCAATTTCAGAATCATAGGCAGAATCGCCTTTCCCATCTACTGTTTTCTTCTGGTGGAAGGATACTTTCATACAAGAGATGTGAGGAAATACGGGATTCGTCTCCTCCTGTTCGCGTTGGTATCTGAAGTCCCCTTTGATTACGCCTTCTTCGGTGGCATGAACAACACCCATCAGAACATCTTCTTCACTCTCTTTCTCGGTCTCTTAGCCGTTCACGCCATAGAAGAGTATTTCATGAAGAAGCCTGTGATTTCCGTTGCCGTGCTCTTTCTGACGATTTTTCTGTCGGAATACTTTCATACGGACTACGGGATGCTGGGCATCCTCTACATCCTCACCTTCTATGGTCTGAGAAAGGTGGAAGGACTGCCCAAGGTGCTTCTTATGGTTATCTTCATCGGCATTCTCAATATTCTTCTTTCCGGCGGTCTTCAGAACTATTCCGTTCTTGCGGTTCCATTCATTGCAGCCTACAACGGAAAACCCGGCCCCAGAAACATTCTTCTGAAATACGGATTCTACACCGCCTATCCCCTGCATCTGCTGATTCTGTATCTGCTGAAGTAGCAGATGCGGAAGGAACCCCCCTATGATCATAAAGTGAAACTTAAAAACCCGGAAAACCATCCGATCGGATGACTTTCCGGGTTCCATTTTTTCTCAGGTAGAACACGAGATTCTATTTCGTTTGAAGGAACATGCCTGCTCTTAGAATCTCCATGACTTTATCCACTACCGTATCAAACTCTTCCTCATTGTCCTCATCAAACATGACATACTTCAGACCAATGAAGTTGGATACGCCCATGAGGAGGTAACTGAGGATCACCGGGTCCACGTTGACCACTTCCCCTTCTCCCTGCGCCTTTTCCAGGGCTTTGCCGTATCTTGCCGCAAAGCTTTCATAATAGTCCACAAACAGTGTCTTGTCTATATACAGTGATTCCCAGATGATGTTGTAGACATGTTTGTTTTTCCGAATGAAATGAAGAAATGCTTTGAGACCGATCTTTTCCGCTTCGAATCTGGAGTGAGACGGTTTGATGTCCACCGCGATGGCCTTTCTGATTTCATGGCTGTAGCTTAAAAGAAGATACTTGTATAAGCTGTACTTGTCCTTGAAATAGATATAGAAAGTGCCCAGGGCGATATCCGCCTCATTGGTGATGTCAATGATGGAGGTGGCATGATAGCCCTTCTCATAAAACAGATTTTCCGCAGCGCGTACGATATTGTCTAAAGTTTTCTGTCCTCTTTTGGTTTTCGGTAAATTTACAAACTCTTCCAAGTGTTTCTCCTAACCGCCAGTCCTTTTCTATGGTCATTTGGGCTGGACTTCTCTTTTGCATCAGTTAAAATTCTACCACATATAGCGGAAATATGAAACAGTGCCAAAGCTTATCCGTTAAAGAACACTCATGGAGAGATCTTTCGCATTGATGTAGCCCAGCGTCAGTGCCGTGAACAGGGCAGGCTGCTCATACATGGACCCATGCCCGGTATCCGGAAGCAGCACATAATCCGAGTTCTCAAGGAGCCTGTGCAGCTCCTCCTGCTCTTCCTTCGGTGTCACGAAGTCATGCTCGCTGCTGACAATCAGGGTCTTTGTTCTGATGCCTTTCAGTTCTTCCCTCACATCATGGTTTTCCGCACTGACGGTGAGCCTCACCATGGAGTCCATGAAGTTTTTGTCGCTGAAGACCGTATCCGTGAGCAGCTTCTTCCTTGCCTCCATCCAGGCTCTGTTCCGGTTGTAGAAGGAGGGGGAATAGATGACGGGAATGGTGGTCAGGTAGTAATCCATGGCATTGTCCCTGGAAAGATTCCAGGCATCGCCGATGTCCTTCAGCCAGGGGCTGGTGCGATAGGTGGTGTTGAACAGCACCAGTCTGTCCACCAGATGCTCATATTTTACAATGAACTGCAGTGCCACTTCTCCGCCGTAGGAGATGCCCAGAAGATTCACTTTCTCATAACCGAGCTCTTCAATGAGCCCTTTCAGGACCTCCACCTGGAGGTCCTGGGTATAAGGCTTCAATACCTTGTCCGACTGTCCCTGGTCCAGAAAATCCACCAGAATCAGTCTGTTCTGATGACTGAATGTCTCCTTGAAGATGGTCCAGCTTTTCGTGGACATCATGATGCCGTTAAGAAGAATCAGCGGCTTTCCTTCTCCGTGGGTCTCATAGTAGACCTTTTTTCCGTTTACGCTGAAATAAGCCATACCATCCTCCTTACTTATCGAAAATCAGACCGAGTTCATGGGCTTCCTTCATGATTTCCTCTCTGAAATCAGGATGCGCGATGGCAACGAGTCTTTCGATTCTCTCTCTCACATTGGTTCCTCTCAGATGAGCCACGCCGTACTCTGTGACCACCATATCCACATCATTTCTGGACAGGGTCACGATGGCTCCTCTCTTCAGAAGCGGCACGATCTTGGACTTCTCTTCCTTTTCGCCGGTCTCTGGATTTCTCACCATAGCTGTGGAATACAGGGCGATGAAGCTTCTTCCGTTCTTTGCGTTCTGTGCACCGACGGCCGTATCCGCCTGGCCGCCTGTTCCGGAGAACTGGACAGGACCGATGGACTCAGAGCATACCTGACCGGAAAGATCCACTTCCAGCGCCGTATTGATGGACACCATGTTGTCATTGAGTCCGATGACCGCAGGGTCATTGACATACTTCCCGTTGAGGATCATCACGGAAGGATTGTTGTCTATGAAATCATAGAGCTTCTTGTTTCCCAGGGCAAAGGTCGCCACATGTTTCCCCTTGTGCAGGGTCTTCTTCTTTCCTGTGACTGCGCCGGCCTCGATGAGTTCCACCATACCGGAGGTCATCATTTCCGTATGGATCCCCAGATCCTTCTTGTCCTTCAGTGCGTAGGCCACGGCATTGGGGATGCCTCCGATGCCAAGCTGCAGCGTGTCTCCATCGTTTATGAGATCCGCAATGAGCGCTCCGATCTTCTTGTCCTTCTCATTGGGCTCCACATCCGGAAGGGTCGGAACCGGATAATCCGCTTCAATGAAATAGTCGATTTCGGAAAAATGGATCTCCACATCTCCGAAGGTTCTCGGATAATTGGGATTGATCTCAAGAATAACAACATCCGCAGTTTCAATCATCTGGGATTCATATGTATTGGATGTGGAAAGGGAGATGAATCCATGCTTATCGGGCATGGAAGCGGTACCCACGAAAATATCCGGCTTCACATGGTCAAGTCTCTTCCATCCGGCCAGGTGCAGATGATTGGGAATAAAGGAGATATTGCCATTCTTGAAAGCTCTTCTGAGTGGGGGTGAAAAAAACCAGCCATCGATATTGAAGCTGTCCACATATTCCTCACTGAGAAAATCACCATGGGCCATGGAGAGACAGTTGGTTATGGTCACATTCTTCACTCGATCTGCAATGGTATGGATGTTGTTCATGATCAGCTGGGCTTCTCCTGCACCGAGTCCTGTTACAACATTCATGTCAGGCTTTATCATATTCAGTGCCTGTTCCAGGGTTATGACTTTATCTTTATACGACATCTTAAACTTCCTCCTATCAGGGTTCTTTTTAAAAATAGAGGCAGGTACTTCGCCTGCCCCTATCCTAGACCAGTTATGGTGTGCTGACACACCTCCACCGATTCACGGTGGGTCGCCTCCTCTGAAACAATTCAGATTCTTCCGTGTGTCCCACGGCATTAATCGGTCTTTCTATTCATTTATGATTATACTAGTTTCCTAGAAGTGAATCCATGGACTGTAGTCCGTCCACTGGTTCCCAGCCAGGAGCGCCTTCAACCATGGCAACCTTAGCCAGGTTCATTTCCTGAGTACCTGCTCTTAGGCCTTCTGCATAGTCAATGGTTCCACCAAATGGGTTCTTGATAGGGTCGCTTTCCATAGCGTCCATGAACTTGTCCCATGTAACGGTTCCTTCCACTCTCTTCAGACCTTCTGTGAAGAAGTGTCCTGCAATCCAGCCAGTCATAGCATATACGTTAGTCGCATAGTCTGGAGCCCATTCAGCAAATGCAGCCAGTGAGTCCGCATTTTCCACCAGGTCCACCCAGCCAAGTCCGTATACGTCGAATTTTCCGTCGATTTCGTTCACTACTGCTTCAGAGATTACTGGAGAAACGTTCACATAGGTTGTGATGACATCCTTGTTCACGTTCTGTGCAGCAAGTTCCTTCACGATGGTAGGGATTGTCGCCTGAATGGCAGCTCCGATGATGAAGTCCACTTCAGCATTCTTGATGGATGTGACAGCGGAAGACACGTCTGTTGCACCAGCAGCAACCTGCTCTGCCACAACTTCAATGCCAAGCTCTTTTGCCTTAGCTTCCACGCCAGAGTAAAGATCCTTACCGGCATCGTCATTTGTATAGATGACACCGATCTTCTTCGCTTCAAAGTCACCTACTGCACGGGCAACCATGATCTGACCTTCGGTCTGATAGATTGGCTGTACAGGGAAGATGCCTCTGTCTTTTCCTTCAGCTTTGTCATTGTAAAGCTGACCGATACCTGTTGCGAAATAAACTGCAGGAATGCCATATTCCTTCACGTCTTCAATGGTGGCACCGACAACGGGTGTACCAAAGTGTCCAACCAGTGCAAAGATTTCCTCATCTTCCACCAGTGTGGAAAGCGCAGCCTTACCCTTAACTGGATCGAATTCATCATCGATATGAGTGAATTCAATCATTCTTCCGTCTACACCGCCAGCATCATTGATCATGGCAAAGTATGCTTCGATACCTGCGTTGAAAGGAACACCTACTGGTGCATAGGCACCTGATGTGGCAGCAGAGTTTCCAACAAGGATGGATGTGTCTGTAACACCCTGTGCTGGTTCCTCTTCAGCGTCTGGAGTTTCTTCTGGAGTCTCTGCAGGAGTTTCTCCTGGAGTCTCAGCTGGAGTTTCTGTCTTTTCACCGCATGCAGCAAGGGATGCAACGAGTGCAAGAGATGCTAACATAGAAACGATCTTTTTCATTGATATTTCCTCCTTAAAATTAACAATGGTATCCATTGTCATCTTCAAAATAATGGGGTGGTATGTTGTGTTGTGTATATTATTTAAGCACATTAAGTGCATTAAATAAGAATGCTAGTGCTTGCCGAGGTACGCCTCCACAAGCTTGGGATCATCTGCCAGAACGGATGCCTTGCCATGGGTGCTTACTTTACCCAGTTCGATGACATATCCGTAGTCTGCGATTTTCAGGGTCTGCGCGGCGTTCTGCTCCACGATGACCACCGTTGTTCCCTCTTCCTTGATCTCCTTGACGATCTTCATGATGTCCTGGACGATCAGAGGAGCAAGTCCCAGGGAAGGTTCATCCAGAAGTAGCACCTTGGGGCTGCTCATGAGGGCTCTTCCGATGGCCAGCATCTGCTGCTCTCCACCGGAAAGGGTTGAAGAAACCTGATTCTTTCTTTCCTCAAGGACCGGGAAGTACCGGTAGACTCTTTCGAAGTTCTTTCGGATCTTCTCCCTGTCCTTCATGGTGAAAGCTCCTGCTTTGAGGTTCTCCTCCACGGTCAGGTCCTTGAATACGGCTCTTCCCTCGGGAGACATGGAGATGCCAAGCCGTGCAATCTTTTCAGGCTCCATCTTCGTGATGTCCTGACCGTAGAGCTTGATGAATCCATCCTCTCCGTCGATGATGCCGCTGATCTTTTTTAAGGTTGTGGTCTTTCCGGCACCATTGGCACCAAGAATTGCCACCACATCGCCTTCATAGACCGTCAGGTCGATGCCCTTCAGCGCCTGGATGGCGCCGTAGCTTACTTTGAGATTCTTTATTTCCAGTGCTATATTCTTCTCGCTCATATTACTCCACTCCTAGATATGCTGCCTGAACAGCCTTATTTCCCTGGATTTCCTTTGGTGTACCAATGGCCAGGAGTTTCCCGAAGTTGATGGCGCAGATCCGATCACAGACATCCATGACCAGTCTCATGTCATGTTCCACCAATAGAATCGAGCAGTCATACTGGTCTCTGATTCTCTTTATGAGTCTGGCCAGATCAATGGTCTCACTATCGTTAAGTCCTGCAGCGGGTTCATCGAGAATGATGAGCTTCGGTCTTGCCATGAGTGTTCTGGCAAATTCCACCTTCTTCAGGATTCCGTAGGGCTGTCCACCCACAAGCATGTCTTTTCGATCCAGAATACCCAGATCCGCCAGAATCTTTTCGGCTTCTTCCCGGTACTTCTTTTCCTCTTTTCTTGCTTTAGGCAGCTTCAGTGCCTGAGAAAGGGTATTGGCTTCAAAGTCTATATGGCCTCCGATGAGCACGTTATCGATGATACTCAGCTCTCTGATGAGTTCCACATTCTGGAAGGTTCTTACAAGTCCCTGGCGGATGATGTCATGTACAGGCTTTGTCGTCAGGTCCACGATCTGATCGCCATGCCCCTTGAATCTGAGATCTCCCTTATCCGGTTTGTAGAACTGAGTGATGCAGTTGAACACAGTGGTCTTCCCTGCTCCATTGGGACCGATAAGTCCGTATATTTCTTTGTCTTTGATATCAAAAGTGAGATCATCCACTGCCTTGAGGCCTCCGAATGCGATGGATAATCCATCCACTGTCAGTACATGATTTTCCATTTTACTCATTCTTTGCCCCTCCTTTCGTCAGCTTTCTGAAGAGTTTTCTGATGTCGTAGCCGATGCTGATGAGTCCGTTGGGATAGAAGATGATGACCAGAATGATCAGCACTCCGTTCAGCACGTAAGACAGATCTTCAAAAAACGGGATCTGCTTCAGGAACATGTCTGGTACGGCATATACAATGAATGCGCCCAGTACCGTTCCGTAGATGGATCTCAGTCCACCGATGATGATGATGGCCAGGAAGTTCAGCGACATGGCCAGGCTCCAGGTGGATGGATAGGAGAACTTCACAAAGTGCACATAGAGTACTCCAGCTACGCTGGCAAAGATGGTAGCCAAAGCAAAGGCGATGAGTCTGTGGGTCAACAGGTTGACACCCATGGCCTGAGCTGCGGCCTCGCTGCCTCTCATGGCGTTTAGTGCTCTACCCAGTCTTCCGTTCATCATATTGGAGGTGAGGATCATGATGATCACCAGCACGAAAATGATGAAGTAAAACATGGTGGTTCTATCCAGTTCAAAGAGTCCCAATAATGTCGGATAGTCCGCGGACTTTCCGCTGAATCCTCCTGTGTATTTTCCCAGTTCCTCAAAGGTTTTTCTAAGCACCTCCGCCACCGCAAGGGTTGCTATGGCAAGGTAGAGTCCTTCAATCTTCAGAGAGACCAGTCCCACCAGAATTCCGATGAGGGTGGGAATCAGTACCGCCAGGAAAAAGGAGACTTCAAAGGGCAGGTTCAGATCCACTGTAAGGTAGGCGGACATGTACGCCGCCAGCCCCATGAATCCTGCAGTTCCCAGAGAAATCAGTCCGGACCATCCAAGAAGGATGTTGAGTCCCAGTGCGGCGATGGCATAGATGAGGGTTCCACCGATGGTGGTCACATACCCGTTTTTCATGATGCCCATTTCAGCCAGCGTTGGAATCAGGGCAAGGAGTAATCCGAAAAGGATAAATCCGATTGCGGGATGTTTCTGAAATATATTCTTCTTTTTTGTCATACTCTTCATCTTACACCTTCTTCACAATCTTCTTACCGATCAGTCCATAGGGCCTGAACACTATGAAAATCAGGATAAGAATGTATAGAATCTGTCCACCCCAGACGGAGGAGACATAAAACAGCAGGAGATTTCTCACGATACCCATGATGTAGGCCCCGATGACGGGTCCGTGGAAGGTCTGGAATCCACCCAGTACACAGGCAACCAGCGCCGTGATCTGCACTTCATCCATGAGGTTCAGAGTCACGGAGGTCATAGGCGCCGTCATGACACCTGCGATGACACCCAGCACACCCGCAACGCCCCATGCTGCCATGGTCACGTTCTTTGTGGGCACACCCATGAGTCTTGCCACATACTCATTGGAAGCAGTGGTTCTGATGGCCAGCCCCCATTTAGTTCTCTGGAGAATGTAGAACATCCCCATCATGATGGCCAGACCTAAAGCGATGTTAAACAGTCCATTATAGGAGATGGATGCCCCGAGGATTCCCAGGTCACCACTTTCAATGAGTCTTGGCAGTCTTAAAGGGTCCACACCGAAGAAAATCGGCGCCAGGCCTAAGACGATCATGATGAGCCCCAAGGTGATGATCTGCTTCGCCACCGGCGAAACATTCTTCGTATGCCTCAGGATCAGAACGTCGATGAGGAAACCCGTGAGGATCGCACTTAAGATTCCTCCAATAACCGCCAGCCATAGAGGCAGGCCGAATTTATTGAAGAGGAAGGTGACCACGAAGGTATTGAACATGGCCACAACACCCTGCGCAAAGTTTGTGGTATAGGATGTTCTGTAGATGATGATGATACCAAGAGCAGCCAAAGCATAGATGCTTCCCGTCTCAAGACTTCTTAATATAATCTGTATAAAGGTACTCAATTAGCTCTCACCCCATTTGATCACATTCGCTGCCCAGACATATCCGATGCCGGCAGCCACCATGGAAACAACGCTTCCATCCTTGACCTTGCCCTCTTCCAGTGCCAGATGCAGAGAGAGGATCTGGTCGATCTGACCGATATGACCATAGTCCTCCAGATAGATGGACTGGTCTTCCCTCATGCCCAGTTCACTCAGCATGGCCAGATGACCGGAACGCTTCATATGAAGAATGGCCAGATAGTCGATGTCCTTTCTTTCAAGGTCTGATTTTCTCAAAGACTCGTCGATGCACTTATACCAGTTGGGCATGGATACTTCATTGAGTCTGTCTTTCATTTTCTTCGCATCCATGAGCCTCAGGCTCTTGTATGCTTCCTCTGTATTCTCCGGTGTGATGGGATTACAGGTTCCACCGATTTCCACGCCTGCGGTTCTTGCAAGAGAACCATCTGCGATGATGTGGGAACCCAGAAGAAGATTTCTGCCATGGTTCTTCTTCAGAATGATGGCTCCTCCTCCTGCCCCCAGGTTGTACATCATGGACATGTTCTTGTCCGTATAATCCACAAAATCACCATTTCGGTATCCGCCTGCGATGAGAATCGTGTCGATCGAGTCATCTGCCATGAGCATGTCCTTCGCGATCTTCATGGTGGATACGGTGGTGCAGCATCTGTTTGCCAGATCGATGCCCCAGGCATTCACCGCTCCGATGCGGTCCTGAATATAGAGCGCGGATGTGGTCAATGGATATTCCTTCCATTCTTCTCCGACACAGAGAATCACATCGATGTCCAGAGGATCCACTCCGGTTCTTTTTAATGCATCCAGTGCAGCCAGTGCGCCCATTTCCTGGGTGCCGTCTTTTTCACCTGGTACAGGTTTCTTCCGGATACCAAGCTTCTCGACCACTGCTTCCTTCGCCCAGACGCCGCCGGTCTTTTCCGCGATTTCTTCCCCTGTGATGTAGGTTTCAGGGATATAGATGCCGGTGCCGACAATTCCAACGTTTGCCATGATAATCCTCCTTACAGTCTCATTCCTCCGTTAACGGATAAGTTGTGTCCAGTGATATAGGATGCTTCGTCAGATGCCAGGAAAAGCGCTGCACTTGCGATTTCTTCAGGCTGTGCCAGTCTGCCCAGCATGGTCTGCGCTGCAAACTTGTCCAGAAGATCCTGTGGTACGGTCTTTAGGATGTCAGTCATGGTATATCCAGGAGAGATCGCATTGACTCTTACCTGTGCACCCTTCATGGCGAATTCCTTGGCCCAGGTCTTGGTCATGCCGATGACACCTGCTTTGGTCGCCGCGTAGTTCGCCTGTCCGATGTTACCAAACTCTCCCACTACAGAGGAGATATTGATGATGGAACCTTTTCCGTTTGCCTGCATCTTAGGTCCCACGAATCTTGTAAGATTGAAGACACCCTTCAGGTTCACATCAATGACAAGATCCCACATTTCGTCTGTCATCTTTCTGGTCAGTGCATCTCTTGTGATACCTGCATTGTTCACCAGGATATCGATTCTGCCGTACTTCTCTGTGACATATTCTGTGAACGCTCTGCATGCCTCCACATCGGTGACATTCAGCTTGTAGCCTTCCACATTGGGATTTTCATAGGATAAGTCTCCCATGTCCACTGCCACTACCTTGGCACCTTCACTGGCAAAAAGCTCCGCCATAGCCTGTCCAAGTCCTCTTGCTCCACCGGTAACCACTGCAACCTTATCTTGTAATCTCATCTTGATATTCCCTCCATTTTCTATTATTGCTCCATAACATATTGTTAAATCTGATGAGCATTTCTTC
>RZYZ01000048.1 GCA_009930125.1 Clostridia bacterium
GCTGTGTGGACTGCAAGGTGGAAGACCGCATCTGTAATGAATATACGCTGATCAAGAGACAGGCTGTGAAGGACCGTATTGAGGTCATTATTCTGCCCTTTGAACTTGGATATTGAACCAGTGAATAAGAAAGAGCTTCCCGGATTTTTTCGGGAAGCTCTTTCTTTTCCAATCCTCATTTCATTTTTTACAGAAGGTACGTGAGCATGAGGGTTGCAAATCCCAGGAAAAAGAAAAATCCCAGAACATCGGTCATGGTGGTGACAAAGACTGCAGAGGCCAGAGCGGGGTCAATCCCCATTTTCTTCAGCAGCAGAGGGATGAAGAATCCTGATAGCGCAGCAATGACCATGTTGAGGAACATGGCTACACCAATGACAAGGCCAAATACAGCATTTCCTTCCCAGAGGCCGCCTAATATGGCGACAATCAGTCCCAGGACTGCTCCATGAAGGACGCCTACCAGAAACTCCTTTCTGAGAATCTCTTTTTTGTTCTCATAATCGATCTCTCCCAGTGCAATACCTCTTATGATCAGTGTCAGGGTCTGTGTGCCCGCATTTCCACCCATACCTGTGACAAGTGGCATGAAGACAGCCAAAGCCACCACTTTGCTGATGGTGGCATCAAATAAGCTCACCGTTGCGGATGCAAGTATGGCTGTGACCAGATTGACAAGAAGCCAGGGTAGACGACTTCTGATGGAGTCCAGAACACTACCGTCAATTTCTTCCTCTTCATCCAGACCGGCAAGTCGATACATATCTTCCGTATGCTCGTCGGAGAGAACTTCCATGATGTCATCCACAGTAATGATTCCGAGCATGACCTGATCTTCATTGACCACAGGCATGGCCATATATCCGTATTTCTGGAAAATATTGGATACGTCTTCCTGATCCATGGAGGCGGGGATGGTTGCGACATGCTCGAGCATGACATCCTTCAGAAGGACATCAGGCAGGGAGGTGAGGATGGCTCTGATGGGAACGATTCCCTTCAGAACGTCCTGATCGTCAAGAACATAGATATAGTAAGGAGTTTCCGCATTGGGAGCGATGTCTCTCAGAAACGTCAGTGTTTCATCGATGGTCATGGTTTCCTTGACGGAAACAAATTCCGTGGCCATGATTCCACCAGCGGTTTCGGGGCTGAAAGAGAGGAGCTCTTCGATTTCCTCCCTGTGTTCCTCTTCCATTCCTTCGAGAATTCTGTTTTGCGTATCTTCATCTATATTACCAAGCATATCGGCAAGTTCATCGGAAGACATTTCTGAAATGATATCCTGCTTCTGCCTGGAAGGAAAGAGGGATAGGAGGATGAATTTTTCATCCAGCTCAGCCTCATCTATGACCATGGCGATGTATTCATCGGGGAATTTTTCCAGAAGCGCTTTCTGGTCTTCTTCATACTCCTGCAGAACTTCCAATAGATCCACCGGATGGAGCTCTTCTGTCAGCTCGAGGATTTCATCCAGTGAAGCCTGAAGTATGGTTTCTCTAAGTTTTTCTTCTCTATTCATAAAGCACCTGCTTTCTGTTTATCGATAGTTCCATTATACAGTAAAACTGCGCCAGGACTGAAGATGTTTACGTTCCTGAAAGGAAAAACCCTTCTGCGGCTTTGATGCTGCAGAAGGGTTTCAGATACTTATTTCAATTAATCGTCATTTCCATTTCCGTTGCCGTTTCCATTCCCGTTATTAGCGGGAGGAGCTGGAACAGTGGGTTCTTCTGGCTCTTCTGGGATCGGCTCGATCACAGGAGGTTCATAGGTATGAACATCACAGACGCTTCTTGGCTGTGTGCCAGTGACGAAGAGATCGGATGAGACCGTTCCATCAATGTAGCACTGCTCATTGGGGATTCCGCCGGATTCCATACAGAAGGAAGCGGTTGTGAGTCCCTGAGGTCTTGAGATGTCTCTTACTTCATGGCCTTCATTGAGATAAGCCATGATCTTACCGAAGGCATACTGGGTCACATAGGAACTGGCACCTCGGTTTGAATCTCCGTTCAGAACCTGAAGCGGTCTGTCAGAACCGAACCAGATGGCGGCTGAGTAGTAGGGTGAAAGTCCCGCAAACCACAGGTCAGTCTGCTCGTTGTCATCATTTGTCGCGGTACCGGTCTTACCCGCAATAGGCATGGATGTCAGCTTTGTACCAGGCACATTGTTTCTGACGATGTCCTTCATGACATCATAGAGAAGATAGGCATTCTGTGCTGATAGAATCTGCTCTGATTTCGGAATGTTTTCCAGAATGATGTTACCTTCTCCATCCGTGACTTTCGTATAGAGGATGTTCTCTGTGAATATTCCGCTGTTACCGAACATACCGTAGGCACCGGCCATGATCAGAGGATTGCCTCCATCTTTGTCATATGAGTAGTTTCCGCCCATGGCATACCCTGCTGCTCCTACATTGCTTTTATCTGCAAATATCAGCCCGTATTTTTCGCCGAAGTTTCTTACAATATCGACTCTGTCGTTGCCGAGTGCGTAGAACGTTCTCACTGAAACAGTGTTGTAGGAGTTCACGATGGCTTTTCTCACAGAAGTATAGCCGGTGTATCTGAAGTTGACATTGTTCGGCCACTCACTTCTGCTGGATGGAGCATCGAGCTCCCTGAAGATATCCGCTTCTGTTCGTTTACTGATCTGCTTATCTAGTGCAGGTGTCCCCAAGGTGATAGCTCCGGTTTCCAGCGCAGGCCCATAGATTGTAATGGGCTTGGTGGTGGAACCGATGGGTCTTAGTGAGCTGAGTGGAAAGGTAGGAGAGTAATAGGATCTGTTTGCGGTGGCTGAAGTGCTGTTGTCTCTGCCTCCGATAAGCACTTTGACCTGTCCTGTCCTGTAATCCGTTGCGGCGAAGGCGGCTTCCACTTCTTTTCTCTGGGCAATGTATTCGCCTGTCATACGATTCTTTTCAGCCAGAGGGTCAATATAGGTTGCTTTGATATTTTCATAATCAGCCAATACGGACTGGGCATATTCCTGTGCATCACGGTCCATGGTGGAATGGATCACAAGTCCACCATAGGCGAAGAGGTCTGCAATCTCCTCATCGGTGTATCCTTTTTCTCTCTTCAGATCGTTCTCCACCTGATCCTTTACGGGTCTTGTGAAGTACTCATAGTTGTACTTGTCGGATACGATACTGGTCTGGGAAAACTGGATTCCCGTCTCATCCAGAGATCGGGTATACAGCTCATGTTCTGCTTCTGTTATTTTCTCATTCTTCAGCATGGCGTTCAGCACAAGCTTCGTACGATTCAGGTACTTGCTGGGGTTTGCCATGGAGCTTTGTGAAAATGCATAGTAGTTACTTGGACTCTGGGTTGTTCCTGCGATATACGCAGCTTCCACAACATTCAGCTCATTGGCGGATTTGTTGAAGTACTGCCTTGCAGCGGCTTCCACACCATTGGCTCTACCACCCAGGAAAACACTGTTCAGGTATGTCTCAAGAATCTGATCTTTTGTCAGCATTTTTTCCGCATGCAGTGCCATGAAGATTTCCTTGATTTTACGTTCATATTTCTGTTCTCTGGTAAGGAAGGTGTTCTTGATCATCTGCTGCGTCAGAGTGGAACCACCCTGCATGTCTCTGTTTCCAGTGACCTGACCGACGATGTCACGAATGGTGACGCCGATGGTTCTTCTGTAATCCACACCCTTATGTTTTTCGAATCTTTCATCTTCGATGGAAATGAAAGCATCAACGATGTTCTGTCCCATATCTTCCAGGTCAAGGGGGAATCGGACTTCATCTGTATGAATCAGATCCATCTGATTGCCTTCATTATCGAGTACGATACTGGGCTCATTCAGAGCGAGGAAACGGCTGACGTTCACCTCAGGAGCTTCTTCTGCGATTTCTAATACGATTTTTGCCACATACAGACTACCGGCCATGGTGGCGATAATCAATGCGATCAAAAAGAATTTCATGAATTTAGCAAAAACAGTGAAAGAATTTGTTGTTGCATTCTTTCTTGTATTTGGTTTTTGGATCATCTTTTTACCTCCGTAAAAATTTTTACTCTATGTATTATAGCATAAAAGATGCCCTACCTAGTAGTAGCGCATCTTTATTAACTCTTAAGATTACATGATATTTTGCTCTTTTATTGTCAGCAGGAGATACGTGCTATTTCCAGTTGAACACATAGGGAACATTTCTGTAATGATCTCCGTAATTCAGTCCATAGCCTACAACGAACACATCTTCGATCTCAAAGCAGCAGTAGTCGGGCTTGATATCCACGGTGCGTCTGGATGGTTTATCCAGCAGGGTGCAGGTCTTGACGCTGCGTGCACCTTTTTCCTTGACATAATTCACAACAAAGTCCATGGTGATTCCAGTATCGACGATATCATCCACGATGAGCACATCGTATCCTTCAATATTATCAGGTACATCATTCACAACCTGGCAGGAACCCTGGGTGGTTTCGCTGTGCCCGTATGAAGAAGTTGTCATAAATCCGATTGTGGTATTCACATCGATGGCTCTGACAAGATCCGCAGTGAATATGAAACTGCCTCGTAGAAGAGATAGGACATAGAGTTTTTTGCCTTCGTAATCCTTTGAAATATGGGCACCGACTTCCTTGACCTTCTCTCTTATTTCCTCTTCTGTTATCAGTATATTTCTTTCTTTATCTTCCATCCGTCACTTCACCGTTTCCTTTCAAAGTATACATATTAAACTAAATAATATATAATTGATGTGAATATGTCAAGAACCTTGCGAAAAAGGAGGAAATCTTGTGATAACAGGTAATATAGATGGCGTAAGAAAGAGAATTCTCGAAGAATTAGAAGAAATATTTGACATTAGAACGGCAAAATATGCATTCATCGATGAGCAGATCATCGAGATCATGATCAAGGCCACCAAGGAGCTGAATAGAGAAATCAGCGTGCTGGTGGATCGAAAAGGAAAAGTGGCGGAGGTCACCATCGGTGACAGCAGTACAGTATCCATGCCGCTGGTGGATCTCAGAGACAATAAGCTCTCAAGAGTGAGAGTGGTCCATACACATCCGAACGGAAACCCGAATCTTTCCGCACTGGATGTGTCCGCACTGGTGAAAATGAAGCTGGACTCCATTATCGCAATCGGAGTGTCGGATCACCCTGAAGTTGTGATGGGCTTTCTCACGGTGGAAAATCAGAAGGTCCATGTAGAAGCCACAAGACCCATGTCTCTAGAAGATGCCAAGAGGTTCAACATCATCGACAGGATTATCTATAATGAAGGGCTTCTATTAGATGCGGAAGATCTGGAGGAAGAGGATGAGCGGGCAGTGCTCATCGGGCTGGATTCGGAAGAAAGCCTGGTGGAACTGGCTGAACTGGCCAATGCGGCGGATGTCACTGTGGGAGAAGTGGTTTTTCAGAACCGTGCTTCTCAGGATAATGCTTTTTATATCGGAAAAGGAAAAGTCGGTGAAGTCAGAGATGTGCTGCAGCTTACCAGAAGCAACATTGTCATAGCCGATGATGAACTCACTGGTTCGCAGATCCGAAACCTGGAAGACGAACTGGGTGTGAAAGTCATTGACAGAACCACGCTGATTCTTGAGATTTTTGCAAGAAGAGCAAGAAGTAAGGAAGCGAAGCTTCAGGTCGAGCTGGCACAGCTGAAATACAGAATGTCCAGGCTTATAGGTCTTGGCACCGTCATGTCGAGAACCGGTGGAGGAATCGGAACCAGAGGGCCTGGAGAACAGCAGCTGGAAATCGACAGACGTAAAATTCGGGACCGTGTCAACGACCTGAAAAATGAACTGAAGAAAGTCGTGGCCATCCGAAATGTACAGCGTGAGAATCGTAACCAGAATGAGATTCAGAGAATTTCTCTGGTCGGATATACGAATTCCGGGAAATCCACACTCAGAAATGCACTGGCAGATATGGCTTCCAAAGATTCCATTGTCAAAAGCAAAGTGCTGGAGAAAGACATGCTTTTTGCTACCTTGGATACAACCACCAGGGCGATTTCATTTGAGGACAATCGAGTAGTCACCCTGACGGATACAGTGGGATTTGTGAGAAAACTGCCTCATGACCTCATTGAGGCCTTTAAATCAACACTGGAGGAAGTGATCTATTCCGATCTTCTGGTTCATGTCATTGACGGATCAGTGGACGACTGCTTCGCCCAGGCAGTGGCTGTGGATGAGGTTCTGGAGGAAATAGGTGCGGGAGGCACAGACAGAATCATAGCAATCAACAAGATTGATCTGGGGAAAAGCTATAGAACGGAAGATGTGGAAAAGCTCTATGAAGGGAAATATCCTATTATAGAGATTTCAGCGAAAAACGGCACAAACCTGAAGAAACTCATGGAAGAGATGGCCTCGGCGCTGCCGGATAACCTGGTCGAAATCGAAGCGGTCATACCTTATGACATGCAGAGACTTGTTTCTCTTCTCCATGATAAGGGAACCGTGATCAGTGAGGAATACGAAGAGACGGGCACGAAGATCAGGGCGAAAGTTCCGCAGAAGGAACTGCATCAGTACAAGGAATTCATCAAAGGAGGCAGCGATGAGGGATTTGATCATTGAGTATCAGAAAGTATATCAGCAGGTCACACAGAATATGAATGACACAAAAGAAATTCTTGCTTCATTTGTATTTGGCAGTATGGTTACTGGAGATCTCTGGGAGAATTCTGATATTGATTTCTTTGTTATTTATGAAGGAGATGAAAGAGGCATCCGGAATGTCTATTCCAGTGAGAATGGAGTACCTGTGCACTTCAAGGTCATGAGTAAAAAAGAATTCATGGTGCTGAAAGGACTGGAAGTGAAGGGCAGCTTTCTTCACAGAATCTTTTCGTCTTCTAAAATGGTCTTTTCCAAAGATGCGGATATTACTGCAAGATACAACAATCTGAGATTCTATCCGGAGATGGACAGGAGAAAATGGACCTTGTCCTATCTGGGAAGACTGATCAAAAGCATAGACTCCACAGATAAGTTTCTGCACAACAGAAAGCTCTACGGAGCCTACAACAGTCTTCTGGATTCCATGGAGCTTTACGCGTCCATTTTTGTGAATTCCAGAGGATATCAGATTTCCAAAGACACCATCAGTACGGCCACAGGACTGGATCGGGAGTTCGAGGAAAAATACCACTACCTTGTTTCAGGGGAAGACCTGGAGAAGAAGATTGTCACAGTGAACAAATATCTTAAACAGACCATCGACCGTGAAATAAATGATGCTTCGGAAATCATCCTTGCCTATTTCAGAGAAAAATCACACCCTATGAGTGCAAGAGAAATCACAGAAGATGACCTTTTCGCGAACTTTGATATACAGATGGAAGGCATACTGAATCTTCTGTATTCAAAGAATCTTCTCAAGAGGGAATTCAGAGCAGTAACGACCCCTCTTGGGAAAGAACTGATCAAAGAGAACGTGTACAGTCTCTGATGGGATATAGAACTGTCGGTAACAGTGCTCCACGTGAATTTACCGAAAAGAAGTCCGTATTCATTGGCATAGCGAAAAGGGTGTTTACGGAAGAAGAAGCAAAGGAATTTATTTCTGAAGTCAGAAGCAGATACAAGGATGCGCGGCATCATGTATTTGCTTATACAATCGAAGAAGACATGCATATACAAAGGTACAGCGATGATGGAGAACCCCAGGGTACGGGAGGAATTCCGATTCTTGATGTGATCAGAAAAAATGACCTGAGAAATGTCTGTGTAGTTGTGGTCCGTTATTTCGGAGGGATACTCTTAGGGGCAGGTGGTCTCACCCGCGCTTATGTTAAGGGAGCGGCAGACGCCATTGAGGCCGCTGGAGTGATTGAGAGGGTATCCGGACATCAGATCGATCTTCTTCTGGACTATGATCTTTTCGGGAAACTTCAGTATTTTCTGAAGGAGAACCACATAGACATAATAAACGTTGCGTACACGGATAAAGTGAAGGTAAGTGTATATGTGGAATCCATACAGCTGAAAGCAATTGTCCAGGAAATGATGAATCTGACATCAGGCAAGGCAGAAATCGTAATTCTGGAAGAAGAACATTTCTATAAAAGAGAGAAAGAACTGCTGAAGGAGTTTGAAGACCACGAGACGAAGTGATATAATTATTTCTTGGAAGAATTGGAGGGATCAAACATGTCAGGACATTCAAAATGGCATAACATTCAAGCGAAAAAAGGTAAGATGGATGCCAAAAGAGGTAAAATCTTTACAAAAATCGGAAAAGAACTGATGATGGCAGCGAAGGAAGGAACCAATCCGGATACCAACGCGAAGCTGAGAGATATCATCGCAAAAGCGAAAGCGGCCAACATGCCCAATGACAATATCGCAAGAGTCATAAAAAAAGCTGCTGGGGATACAGGCAGTGCGGATTATGAAGAAATCGTCTATGAAGGGTATGGGCCAAATGGAGTCGCAGTCATTGTGGAAGCCTACACAGACAACAAGAACAGAACTGCTGGAAATGTAAGGCATTTCTTCGACAAATACGGCGGGAATCTGGGTACTACAGGGTCAGTGACCTTCATGTTCAACAAAAAAGGCCAGATCATCATAGAGAAAACAGAGGAGCTGGATGAAGAAGAACTGATGATGCTTGCTCTGGAGAGCGGGGCAGAAGATTTCATCTCCGAGGAGACTGTGTTTGAAATCATCACAGAACCTGAGAACTTTGATGCGGTGAAAGCGGCCGTTCTAGAAGCGGGAATTGAGATTCTGGAAGGCGAAGTGACGATGATTCCGAATGTGACGTCGAGTCTGGATCTCGAAACGTCCGAAAAATTCCAGAAACTGGTGGATGCATTGCTGGAAGATGATGACGTGGATAACGTCTATCACAATGCTGATTTTGATCAGAATTTCGAGGAAAACTGAAATAAAATGATGTAGGTGAGGGTATGATCGAATTTTTAGAACGATTTGAACCGACAACACAGGCGCTATTCGCCACGCTTTTCACGTGGGGCGTCACTGCGCTGGGGGCTTCTCTGGTGTTTTTCTTCAAGACCATCAACAAGAAGGTCTTTGATACGATGCTGGGCTTTGCGGCAGGCGTCATGATCGCGGCAAGTTTCTGGTCACTGATCAGTCCAGGCCTTGATCTTGCAGAAGAGATGGGCTTTACACCATGGGTCGTGGCAGCAGCTGGATTCATGGGTGGAGGACTGTTCCTGTTCATTGTGGATAAAAGTCTGCCTCACATGCATCTGGGCCTTGCTCCGAAAGAGAAAGAAGGGCCGAAGACTTCGTGGCAGAGAAGCGTGCTGCTGGTCCTTGCCATAACGATGCATAACATTCCGGAAGGACTGGCAGTGGGTGTGGCTTTCGGCGCAGTAGCTGCGGGGATTGAATCAGCCACCCTTACTGGTGCCATTGTGCTGGCAGTGGGTATCGGCATTCAGAACTTCCCGGAAGGAGCAGCGGTTTCCATTCCTCTTCGGAGAGAAGGAATGGGACGCGGCAAGGCATTTCTTTACGGTCAGGCATCGGGCATTGTTGAACCCATCGCTGGTGTACTTGGTGCTATGCTTGTTCTAAGCATGAGAAGCATACTGCCCTTTGCATTGTGCTTTGCGGCAGGAGCGATGATTTACGTAGTTGCTGAGGAACTTATTCCGGAAGCGCAGTCCAATAAAAATTCAGATTATGCTACCATGGGTGTCATGATAGGATTCACGATAATGATGGTCCTTGATGTTGCCTTGGGATGACATGAACAAATGAACTCGGGCATGCCCGAGTTCATTTGTTTCACCAGAAAGCAAAAATGGAGCATCTGCAAATTTAAAGAAATATTAATTCTTTGAAAAGAATCGTATAAAGTGAACAATGTATAGTTAGTGTACAAGTAAGTAGGTGATGGATTGTGAAATGTTCAAATTGTGGACATATTAATGCTGAAGGAAGCAGATACTGCAATCAGTGTGCTTTTCCGCTGAATTCCAGCAAAGTGAGTCTTGGTCAGTATGAACCTCATGACCAGGATGGGTTTGACGCGGAAATAAATAATGAGAGCAGAGTATACAGGAAAGACAGCAGCCGTCCATTCTCGTCGATTTCGGGCGCGACTGACAGAACAGGTGAAATCATTTATGACAGGGAACATACGGAAAAGGTGAAACGACCGGTGGTTTTGAAAATGACACTGGTGATTCTCCTGGCACTCTTTGTTTTTGTGGGTTACAACGGAATCAAATTTGCTGTAGACGCTCAGCAGAATAGAATCAATCAGGCTGAAATCGAAAAAGCGCAGCAGGCACAGGCGGAAGAGCTGAAGAAACTGGAAAACTATCGAGAAAAGTTCAATACGGTGATTCTGAGTTTCGAAGAACAGGGTGCAATCATCAATGAGAACATCAAAGGGCTGACTACACTACGCATCAACAGATTCGCAAAAGGACTGGGACTTGGCGATGTATTTGACAAGATCGTCAATACTGTGCTGGATGTGTCGAATGTCAATGAGATGAAGAACAACAGCGATACGCTGCAAGTCCTTGTGGATGAACTGATGAATCCGCCTGAGACATTCGATTCAAAATACGAGACGCTCCTTACACTAAGGAGTACGGAGAAAAAGATCATCGAGACCATCTCAGGAGAACTGACATCAGACTCGAAATCGGATCTGGAAAATCTTTATGAAGAATACAATCAGCTGCTTGTTGATCTCAACAGATAAACCATGACATACCATGATGGATGTCATGGTTTTTCATTTTGAAGAAAATTTTCCAGGGCTCTTGATTTCCTGAGATATTCTGCTTATAATATAAACATAAGTTAAATTAATAAGCTTTTGTTTAAAGAAGTGAGGTGATTATTATAACACAGAGAGAACTGGAAATTATTGAGATCATCAGGAACAATCCTTTTGTGTCTCAACAGGAAATTGCAGACCTTCTGAAAATCACAAGGTCATCTGTGGCGGTTCATATCACGAATCTCGTGAAAAAAGGAATCATCCGTGGTAGAGGATATGTGATTGATGAACGGGATCATGTCTCGGTCATCGGCGGAGCTAATGTGGATATAGTGGGTTACCCTTTTGAAGAACTGAGAAGAGCGGATTCCAATCCGGGTGAAGTGAATGTGTCCATTGGTGGCGTCGGTAGAAACATTGCGGAAAACCTGGCGAAGCTTGGCAATCACACCAAGATGTTCACAGTGGTTGGAGAAGATGTTCATGGTGACAAGATCATCCATGAATCCGAAGCATCGGGTATCGATATGAGCCATGTAAGCAGAATCTCAGAGTATGGAACAGGAACTTATCTGGCGGTGCTGAACAGAGAAAACGACATGGATGTGGCCATTGCCTCGATGAATATCTTCAAGAAACTGGACAGGAAGTACATTGATGAAAACAGACAGATCATTTCCAAAAGCAAAGTCATCGTATTTGATACGAATCTGGAAGAGGATGTGCTTCATTATGCGGTGCAGCTGTTCAAGGACAATGTGCTTTTTCTGGATACCGTCTCCCATACGAAAGCCATGAGAGCAAAGAAGGTCATCGGACATTTTCATACGATCAAGCCCAATCGTCTGGAAGCGGAAGCCCTATCAGGGATCACGATTTCCGGAAAAGAAGACCTTCTGAAAGCTTGTGCGTATTTTCATCGTGAGGGTGTCCGCAATGTATTCATCACGCTGGGCGAAGAGGGCGTATTCTACAGTGACGGCAAAACAAGCGGCCTGATGAAGGCAAAAAGAATCATACCTAAGAATGCGACAGGTGCAGGAGATGCGTTTCAGGCGGCTCTTGTTCATGCAGAGCTCAATGCGATGCCAGTCGAAGAGAAAACAAGGTTCTCCATGGCAGCATCGATTCTAGCCATGAGCGCCTATACAACCATCAATCCTGAAATGTCGGTGGAGAAAATCGAAGAAATCATGAAAAATATGGAGCAATTCCTGTAATAAGAAAATCTGAACTTTGAAAAAAGAGACCCTTAGCAATACAATGAAAGTGTGCTGACCCAAATAAAAAGGCACAAATT
>RZYZ01000290.1 GCA_009930125.1 Clostridia bacterium
AAAATCTGAGGCCTTTGCCTGGACCGTGCCGGTGATCTTTATTCTCATCGCGGTGATTTTTAACAATACAAGACTTCTGATCTACACAAGCATCATGACATTGATGACTTCTCTGGTGCTGTGGATCATGAGGCCGGAATCGGTGATTTCCTTTTCTTCAGCAGACCATCTGGGCAGAATGATTGTTTTCGGCATCATCATGGTCATCGCTTTTCTCATCAACAAGGTCTACAAGAACAGACAGTCTCAGTTTGAAAAACAGATCGATCATGAAAGATTTGTATCCGATACGGCGAGACTCCTCTCCTCCGCCCGAAACAGAAATCTGAGAAGCAATCTGGATGTGTTTCTGGAAAGAACCCTTTTCTATATGGAAGCGGACTACGGGTCCATCCATATCTTTCCGGAGGGAAAGAAGAAAATGAGGAAAGTGGAGTATCATGGGCCCCATGATTTCACAAATCCGATCATCAATCATGGATTCGGTCTTAAGCTGGATGAAATGATTGAATCCTACCTGGAGGAAGACACACTTTACACAGAAATGTTCTGGAATGGAATCAGGAATTTTGTGGAAGAAAGAAAAAGGGAAGGGGTCACCGTCATGGTCAGCCCGCTGGTGGAGTCCGGAAAGATTCTCGGCGTCATGTGCCTGAGCGTCTTTCGAAAAAGCTCTTGGGATGAAGGGTATAGGAACGCGTTCCAGCTGGTGGCAGGAAGCCTGGCCGGCATGCTCTATAAGATCAGTAAAGAGGATGAACTCTTCAGAATGGCCTATTACGACCACCTTACTGGACTGCCCAATCGAATTCTCTATGAGAAGATCATCAGAAAGCAGATCCAGGAAACCAGAGAGAATGAAATGCTGGCTCTGATCTTCCTGGACCTGGACGATTTCAAGAACATCAATGACATTCTGGGGCACAGTACAGGAGACCGATTCCTGAAGGAGTTCACCAAGAAGCTGAAGCCAAAGCTGAAGGGCAAAAATCTTCTCTCCAGGTTCGGGGGAGATGAGTTTCTCCTGATGCTGCCCCATGCAGCATCCATGGAAGAGATTTCTTCCTATGCGCAAGAGGTGCTTCAGGAGATCATGAAGCCCTTCTTTCTGGATGATCGGGAGGTGCGTACCGGTGCAAGCCTTGGCATCTCCGTTTACCCTCAGGACGGGAAAACGGAGGAGGAGCTCATCAAATTCGCGGACCTTGCCATGTATCATGCCAAAGGGTCAGGGAAGAACAGATTCACCATCTGCACGGAGGAAATCAAGAGGAAATTTCTCCTGGAGAAGGAACTGGAAGAGGACCTTTCTCATGCTCTGGAAAAAAATCAGTTTGTCCTTCACTATCAGCCAAAGGTTCATGGCAGGACGGAGGAGATCATCGGCGTGGAAGCGCTGATCCGGTGGAAGCATCCGGATAAAGGGCTGCTGCCTCCAGGGATGTTTCTTCCCATTGCAGAGCGCACAGGGCTCATGGAAGAGATCGATACCTGGGTATTCATCGAAGCCTGCAGACAGAATAAAATCTGGCAGGAGAAAGGATACAGGAAGATCAGCATGTCCGTGAACATTACGCCACAGAGTCTCATGCAGAGCGATATGGGGAGAAATCTTTCTGTCATCTTCAGGGAAAACGGATGGGATCCTACGTTTATTGAAGCGGAAATCACGGAAAACACCATGGTGTTCTCCGTGGATCATATACAGACCAAGCTGAAATCCTTACGAGACATCGGAATCCGGATTTCCCTGGATGATTTCGGTACAGCCTATTCCTCTCTCAGCAGACTCCATGAACTGCCCATCGACAAGGTGAAGATCGACCGTCAGTTCATTCTCAATCTTCGTCATGAGGAAAGAGGAAAGAATCTCTATGACGGAATACTGGATCTGGCCAGGTCTCTGGATCTCATGGTGATCATCGAAGGGGTAGAGACCAGAGAGCAGGCGGAGTACGTACGAGAAAAGGGCTGTGATGAGATTCAGGGCTTCTACTACTATAGGCCCATGCCCCCGGATCAGGTGGAGAAGCTTCTCCAGCAGATGGATGGAAATGCCATGGGCAGGGTCATGTCACCCAACTCATGAGTACTTCCAGCATAAAATGTATCTCAGTAATCTCTGAATGAAGATAGACAAGAAATGTCCGGATCGAAGGATCCGGGCATTTTACTATGAAGGATGAAATAGACATGGAAATTGAGGAAGAAACTTAATTAATCGCATCTGGAGTGGTAAGATGAGAGTAAGGATGTGATGTATATGATCAAAGTAGGAATCGTGGGTATTGGAAGCATTGCAGAAGACTATATCGACATGTTTTCCAATGGACTCATAAAAGAAGCAGAGCTTTCTGCTCTGGCGTCCAGAAATCAGGAAAGGCTTTCTGAAATCAGTGAAAAATATGGATTGAAGGATACCAGACTCTTTACCACTCTGGACGAGATGCTTGCTGGGGATACAGTGGATGCGGTGCTCATTACAACGCCCCATGCGCTTCATCCGTCCATGGCCATGAAAGCTCTGGAAAA
>RZYZ01000291.1 GCA_009930125.1 Clostridia bacterium
CTGCCAGAAGGCGGTGCTGTCATTGATACACCGGGCATGAGAGAGCTGGGCATTGACCATGCAAACATCGAGGAGTCCTTTGAGGATATCTCGGATCTTTCGCTTCAGTGCAGGTTCCATGACTGCCGTCATGACAAGGAGCCAGGATGCGCCATCAAGAAGGCACTGGAAGAAGGCACCCTGGACCGGGCACGGTATGAGAACTATCTGAAGCTCAAGTCGGAGAATAAATATGAAGGTCTGAGCGCAAGGCAGATCGAAGAGCGGAAAATCAGAGATATGTTCGGCGGAAAGAAGGAAATGAAGAAGGCATTCAAAGAAATCAAGGCCAGAAAAAGGTAGAGATCGTTGTCTTTGAAGACTTCAGCGTATGCTATCAGTAGATAGGAAGAAGAGATGGATGGGAAGGCCCGTTCAGCTCTTCTTTTCAGTTGCACGCAGGAAGTCCACGGGCAGGCATTCAAGGAAAGCATTCATTTCGGCGGCATATGATATAATCATAGTGATAATGAACAAAATGCATAGGAATGAGAAGAGACCATGTAAGTGATGGTATGAAGGAGAAAAGATGAGTAAGATTTTAGTGCTTGCTGAGAAACCCTCAGTAGGAAAAGATATCGGGAAAGCCCTGGGCATCCATGGCGGGAAAGACGGATTCATGGAAGGGAAGGATTATGTCATCACCTGGGCCATGGGTCATCTGGTGACACTGGCTGCACCGGAGGAATACAGACCGGAGTACAAGGAGTGGAAGATGGAACTTCTGCCCATGCTTCCTGAGAAGATGAAGCTTTCCGTCATCGGAAGAAGTGCGAAGCAGTATAATACGGTGAAGCATCTCATGAACAGAAGCGACATCAAAGAGATCGTCATCGCCACGGATGCAGGACGAGAAGGAGAACTGGTGGCCAGATGGATCATCTACAAGGCAGGAGTCAGAAAGCCCATGAAGAGGCTCTGGATCTCTTCTGTTACAGAAAAGGCCATCAAGGATGGCTTCCGGAACCTGAAGGATGCGAGAAACTACGAGAATCTCTATAAGTCCGCAGAAGCCAGGAGCAAGGCGGACTGGATTGTGGGCATCAATGCCACCCGTGCGCTCACAGTGAAGCATAATGCGCAGCTTTCACTGGGACGTGTGCAGACACCGACCCTCGGTATTGTAAAAACCAGGGAAGAGGAAATCAGAGGCTTCAAGCCCGTCTCCTTTCACACCATCAAGGTGAAGGCTGGTGGTGTCTACTTCCACCATGAAGGTGGAAGAATCTTTAGAGAAGAGGAAGCCAGAAAGAAGCATAAGTCACTGGAGGGTAAGAAGCTTCTCATCACCGATGTGAAGACAACGGAGAAGAGAAAGGATGCACCCCTTCTGTACGACCTTACAGAGCTTCAGAGAGACGCCAGCAATCTTTACGGGCTGAGCCCCAAAGAGACCTTAAACACCATGCAGGCCCTCTATGAAAGGCATAAGGTGCTGACCTATCCGAGAACGGATTCCAGATACCTGACGAAAGACATGACGGCAACCCTTGCGGATCGCGTGAAGGCATCGGCCAAAGGGGACCTGACCAACATCGGCAGAGAGATCCTGAAAAAAGGAATCAGAGAGAAGAAGAGCTTCGTCAATGATCAGAAAGTGTCCGACCATCATGCCATCATCCCGACGGAAGAATCCGTGGTTTTAAGTACCCTGACGGATAAGGAAAGGAAGATCTATCTTCTGGTTGTGAAGAAATTCCTCAGCGTCCTTATGGACCCTTATGTCTATAAGGAAATGGTTGTAACGGGGACCATAGGAGAGGAAATCTTCAGGAATAAATCCAAGGTCACCGTCAGTCAGGGCTACAGAGCTCTATTGAAGGAACAGGACGAGGAAGAAATCGAAGAAAGGGAAACCCTCTTCAAAAAGGGAGACCAGCTTTCCCTGGAAAAGACCTATCTGGAAGAAGGAAAGACCAAGCCGCCGGCCTGCTTCACTGATGCCACACTTCTCTCCGCCATGGAGAATCCCGTGAAGTATATGGAATCAGACGACAAGAAGCTGGAAGCGATTCTCAAGGAAACCAGTAGTCTGGGTACGGTGGCAACCAGAGCCGACATCATCGAAAAACTTTTTTCCTCCTTTGTGCTGGAAAAAAGAGGAAAGGAAATCCATATCACGGAAAAAGGAAGACAGCTTCTTGATCTTGCGCCGGAAGAGCTGACTTCTCCTGAAATGACCGCCCGATGGGAATCCAAACTGGAGAAGATCAAAAACGGACAGCTGAAAGAGGAAGCCTTCATCAGAGAAATGGAGGAGTACACAAAGAAGATCATCACGGAAATCAAGACCTCCAAGAAGACCTTCCGTCATGACAATATGACCGGGCAGAAGTGTCCGACCTGCGGAAAGAATCTGCTGGAAGTGAAGGGGAAAAAGTCCACCATGCTGGTCTGTCAGGACAGAGAGTGCGGCTTCAGAAAAACCTTAAGCAGCCAGTCCAATGCCCGATGTCCTGAATGCAAGAAGAAGATGGAGCTTGTGGGTGA
>RZYZ01000049.1 GCA_009930125.1 Clostridia bacterium
CGCAAGAATCAGGAAATGGTTCATTGACAGAGCTGACGCTCTGGTAGGAGGCTTGTTAAGCATATATACTGCACACTTTCAGAGTTCCGGGATTGGACCGTCCGATCTGCCCGGATCCATACTCGGCAGGATACATTTCTTTGTGGAGAAAAGTTCGGGCTGGCTGAAGAGGCTTGTCCGGATACTGGTGAATAATAACAGATGGGTACATACCCGGTTGGCGTAGGTGTCCGGAAAGAGAACCGGAAATATGACTATCAAGTCAACTTTTCAAAAGCCATTAGTATTTGCAAACATTATTTCAAGGAGAGCAATGCTTTCTTAGACATCTGCAAGCTGATTCAAAAGTATATTCTCCCCATTCGGAGAGGACGAAATTACCCTCGCAAGGTCAAGTTCAGGACTTTTGTCAGCTTTAATTATAGAATAGCGTAAATTCTAATAAAATCAAAATCCGGCGGGGTCAACCCGCCTGTTTGCCATGCAATAAAAACCCCGGATTTACGTTTTCCTTGTAAAATAAACGCCGGACTCTGTATTTTATCTAAATCCAGAATCCGGTCGCTTATTTAGGATTAATTAACTTAATGACATTGCCCATAAGGGTGCTTTTTCTCATGTATTAAATTATTCTCTCTTTTGAGGTGCTATTTATTGTTTAGTGAAATCTTCAGCATTAAAGTTATCTTTAAAAGGATAAATTTTCATGCTGGTGAATTTACTGATGAAATAAATAGTTTCTAGATCAGAAGACATAATTTCTCCATCATATTGGACATAATTATAAGTATCTTGACGATTTTCCAATTTTCCAATTCCTTTTACTTTCATGAATTTATCTTTTCCAATATCATATACTAGATGATATTCACGAAATAGATTCAAATCTCGTTCTGCATTAAGAATAATTTTATTAGAAGAAGAATCAAAAAGTGGCCTTATAAAAAAACCTGGCAAAAACATTTTTTCTGTATCTATACCATAAGCAGTGGTTATTTTTTCTGCGTTCATGTCATAGATAAAAAATGAATTGAGTGTAGTAATTACAGCATAATCTTCACTTTCAAAGACACTTGGAGGTTCCATTCCCCAAAATCCGAACTCTTCATAATTAGGAGAAGTTAGGTGGATTTTAGGTGATTCACAAGAGGTCGTCAAAAATAGTAATGTTAAAAAAAACAAAAAGAGTTTTTTCATGATTTATATACCTGTTATTCTAATAATTCTTTTCGCATTTGTACCCATGATATCTTCTGCTCTTGAATTATTATTATATTGTGTGCTTGAAGTTCTTCCAGTTACTAGAGCACCGTATGAACTTCTTCCATTATAATAAATGCCATACCTTCCAGTAATAATTGTTGAATGCCTCCATATACTACCATTATTGAACTGAAGAATATCTCCATCACTAAATAAAGCTGAATCAGTCTGAGCATATGGGAAATATGATGAAGAGGTTCCTCTCAATCCTGTTGTACTAGTTACTAAATAACTATGTAATTGAGTTACTCCAGACCATGATGGTGTCCTATCAGATAAACTTCTATAGTACCATCCTGTACTTGTATACTTGGGATTTGCCCCACCCGCTAAAAGAGCATGTGAAACAAAATTAGTACAATCATAAGCTGCGTCAATCTTTGAAAAATCATAATATGGAACACCAGAACCACCACTAGAAGGAGTTTTATTATAATTATTACGAGCATAGTTCTTAACATTCGTTTTATTGATTGAAGACATTGGTACAATTTCTAAATTCTCTATTTCAAAATTCTTATTTTTATACATTAATTCAATATTCATATCATAATTAGCTTTTATCTCGTTAATAATACTTTTAGCTTTATTTTCAATATGTTCAGGAGTTATAACTTCATTTATTCCCATATTCATAGAACGAGTGGTAGTATCTACTGAAGATTTAATATTTGAATCTAAATCTGACCAGATTTCAATATCAAATCCTCCAATATCATCGAATATTCTATCAATTGAAAATGAGTTTTGATTTTTATCAATCTTAACAATAATATTTGTTGCAAGGGTACTCTTTTCAGATTGATTATCTCTATAATAGTAGTCACTTATGATATTTATAGTATATATTATTGTGTCGTCGATTTCTGTATGATCGAGAATTTTTGCTGTAATCGAATCCTCAATTTTTTTTAATCCATAAATAGAAGAGTTGAAATTCAAAACTTTTTTCTTATTTATCAAGTATGAGTCAATCAAGTCATTTAACTCAAATTCAAATATATCATCGTTATCAAACATAAAATATTGAAATGTTTTTTTAGCGAAGTCTATAGAATAATCCTCTAGACTATAATAGTCTAGACTCGTAATCTTACGATTTTGGGTAGCATACACTGGAATAGAACTTAGTAACAAAACAATAATTATAAAACAGCTAAAGATAGATTTCTTCATATTTCCTCCTTATTTTACAAACAAACATCTTCGCAAATACCAATAAATTCTATTTTGAATTCCTCCCCAACTCAAATAAAAAGTGGTAACGTTTTCTTAATTTTATCATAATTATATGATTTTCGCTAACTATTTAGCAATCACAGTGTACAATTAGATATAAATTTTTTTCTATGGAATCATGTCATCAGCCCAGATCGATTCCCTCTTCCAGCCAAACGGAGATGCTGCCCGCTTCTGCAGGAAACTCTCCAAATCCCTCTTCATTGACGGTCACCTGATCTTCGCAGTTTCCTGTGAAATCCTTGAAGACTTTTCCGCTCAGGTCTTCTCCCATGAACATGGAGATGGATTTCTTTTCCAGGGTGGAGATGACCACTGCACATTTTCCCGGATGGTCCTCGTTCCCGTGTCTGACCCATCCGATGAGATCTTTTTCATGGAAGTAATCCTCCTGATCTCCATAGGCGTGGTTCTTTCGGATCAGGGCCAGTGTATCGATCCGATCTTTAAGGGGCTCGATCATGTACTCCCCGCCAATGCCGTAATAGTCTCCATAGAAGATGCAGGGATATCCATCCTTGCGAAGAAGAATGATGCCATAGGCGATTTCCTTGAACCAGGGCTCTACAAAAGACTCCAGAGACTGTCCCGGTTCAGAATCATGATTGTCCACAAACGTGACGCTCATGGGCGGATTCTCCTTGGTGATGGTTTCGTCAAAGATCGTTCTGAGGTCATAATTCTCTGCGTCCTTTGAGACAGAGTGTATATTGAAATGCAGTCCAACATCGAAAAGGTCCATGCTGAACTTTGTGGATTTCATGAATTTCGTCTTGTTTTCCAGATTATGCTCCCAGTACTCACCCAGGAGATAGAACTCTTCTCCCATCTTCTCCTTGATGTGGTTGGTGAAATCATCGAGAAAAGCGCTGTCGATATGCTTCACTGCATCAAACCGAATTCCGTCGAGACTCAGCTCCTCGATGAACCAGTCGACCCATCTTTTCAGCTCTTCGATGACATCCGGATGGGCGTGGTCGATGTCAGAGAACATCAGGTAATCGAAATTCCCGTTGTCATGGGACACCCCCCAGTTCCAGCCTTTGTTCTCGCCCAGAATCCTGAAGATGCCTGTCTCGCCTGTGATGCTGTCGTAATCTACCCCAGAGAAATGATTGTAGTTCCAGGTGAAGTCGGAATACTTTCCGTTTCTTCCGGGAAAATCAAACCCAGTCCAGGCTTTGATTTTCCTTGGCTCTTCTATGTCTTTGGTACGGTCCTCACTGTCCACCTTCACCGCTTCAAACTCTTCCTCGAAATCCGCTCCCGCTTTATGATTCAGGACCATATCCGCATAGACATGCATCCCTTCTTCGTGGATGGCCTTTATGAGATCAAGAAGCTCTTCCTTTGTTCCGTATTTTGTTCTCACCGAGCCCTTCTGGTCGAATTCACCCAGATCATACAGATCATAGATTCCGTAGCCTGTATCATTGGTTCCAGTGGCCTTGCATACCGGAGGAAGCCATATGGAGGTGACGCCGATCCGCTTCAGATCCACCAGCTTCTTTTTGAGATCCTTATAGTAATTTCCATCATCAGGGATGTACCACTCGAATCCCTGAAACATTAATCCATTGTCCATGTTCAGCACCTCTTCTGTTTTCATTTGATTCTATTGATATCATTATACACATTTTTCCGTCTATTTCACCCTAAATGTCTGGGGCGCCTTTCTATAGACCAGTACCACCGCTGCCGCCGCATACAGTAGAGAGAACAGTATGATGAAGGGAAGAAAGCTCGATGCGGCGGTTCGGATCTGCATGGCCATGTAGGAGGCAAAATACACCACTCCGTTGATGATGCTGAAGATAGGACTTTTCACCTCCATGGAAGACGTGTAGGGCTGGAAGATATAGTACATGAACATATAGTGGATGGAAAAAAACAGGGACAGCGATACAATCATAAGCAGTACCGGCAGAATCTCCAAGTAGTTCCCCGTTCCTGAGAAGTAGGTCACCAGTAGGAGCCCCAGAATGATCCCCAGCGTCGGAATCATGTTGCCCAGTATGATTCTTCTCAGACGAAGCCCGAACATCAGAAGCAGGGCTTTGGGCTTTCTGTAGAATCCGTAGCGCATCATGGACAGATCGCAGTTGTAGAACATGGCTTTGGTATCTCGGTTTGAATTGCAGAGGAGATACATCAGGAAGATAAAGAGAGTGTACTGGGTGCTCAGCCCCAGTGAAAGCTCTTCAAGAATGTTCTGTCCCGTGACAAAGTCTGCGATGAAGATGAGAAGGAAAGCGGCAATGACGATACCGGTCTTGACGAAAACAGGCTTTCGGAAAAACTTCCGATGGCGATCGAAGAACAGGGCATTGAGAAAGGCGTAGCCTTCCTTCTCCTTGAACTTTCCATGGTTCTGATAGTCGTCCCCGAAATCCTTGTCGTTCATCTTCACATCAGCGAATCTGGCTTCCTTCACTGCGGTCTGAAGCTTCGTCATCTTTTCAAGGCTGGTGGCTCTGCTGGCCACCTCCGTATACCCTCTGTATCTTCTGAGATAGAGGAGAGATGCCATCCCCGAAAGAAGCATGATCACCACAAACAGTGGATGAAGCAGCAGGCTTCCCCCGTCAAACCCGGGCAGAAGAAAGTACAGCCCATACCCTGAGCCAAAGACCAGGAGATAAAGCACGATGAGCATGATATTGTGTTCTTCCAGCACAAAGCTCTTCTTATCAAATCCATAGAGATGAAGTGCTTCCGCCGTCAAGGACATCATGGTGGCCATCACCGAAATGAGAAGTGCTGTGGGCAGATTCATCCCGATGAGGTTTCCGATGAGAAGAAAGGACAGGGTTCTTCCAGTGAACTTGAATCCTTCTTTCTTCAGAAGATGGGCGAAGGTATATTCCCTGGCATTCATTCTCATTTCCTTGATCATGATGAACTTCTGATGATTCATCTCCAGCGTCAGAGAGCTAATGAGCCTCAGCACAAAATAGAACACAAGAACCAGTGTCAGCGGATGCGCTGCTCCTTCTGCCCCCAGCACAAGCTGCGGCAGAAAGATGAAAATCACCGGCAGCAGCAGCGCTTTTATGGCGCTCCAGATAAAGTGATAGACAAAGGCCACATAGCCCAGACCTCTTTTGATTTTCAGGAAGGAATAGCCGGTGGACTTCAGTGCGTTCTTAAGAAAAAACACTTTCTTCAGGAAATAGAGAAACCCGTTGAGGAAAATGGAAGTCTCCACCTTCATGATGGTAAGCATACTATTAAGCATCGCCAACCTCCTTCAGCCTCTCAATGATTTCTTCTTCAAAGTTCGGATCAGCGAGCATCTCATGGTCCAGAAGAGAAAGTCTTCCATCATTGAGGATGACGATCTCATCGCAGAGATCCGTTGCCAGCTGAAGAATATGGGTGGAAAAAATGATGATGTGATCCTTACGGATACTTTTCAGAAGCTTCTTGATCTCCAGTGCCACCACAACATCCAGAGAAGTCAGCGGTTCATCCAGGAGAATCACCGGTGGCTTGGCGATGAGAAACAGAAGCATCTGCAGCTTGTTCTTCATGCCGTGGGAGTATCCCTTGATGAGGCGATGCCTGTCTTCTTCATCGATCTTGATGAGATTGAAGTAGTCATCAATGGTCTCTTCTCCTTTGAGCTTTTCCTTGTTGATGTCCATGAAGAACCTGATGAATTCATATCCCGTGAGAAAATCAGGCAGTACAGGAGACGAATAGACGTAGCTGAGATCCTCTATGGAAAGCGCTCGTGTCTCTTCATGAATCGTAAGATTCATGGTCCCTCCATCTTCCTTGACTTCATCGGCAAGAATATTGAATAGTGTTGTTTTGCCCGCACCATTTCGTCCAAGAAGCGCATAGATCTTTCCATTTTCAAATTCGAAAGATACATCCTTCAGGACTTCCTTGTTATCAAAGGATTTGGTGATCTGTTCCAGTTGCAGTTTCATGTCATACACCTCGCATTGTTTATTATGTAGTATATTATACCACATAATATGATAGATTATAACCTCTTTATTGAAAAATGTTAAAATTCAGTCATGCACCTTCATACTATCATTGACTCGGCCTCAAACACAATAAGGTTTGTATAGGATTTCGTTTTAAAATCTATTCAAGAGTATTCTTCTACTATTTCCTCTATGGAAATATATAAATTGATACTTATAAGCTATTGAATATATGAAAACACTTTGTAAACATAATCTTTCTTAACATTTTATTTCATGTTTATCAACATCTTGCACGTAGAATAGATTGTGTAACAAAGTAACATCTAATTATTTAAGGAGTGATTTTATGAACGATTTAACAGCTAATCTGGAGCAGAGTCTACCTGACATACTATTCGGTATACTTTTTCTCGTCATTGCCATCATCGCAGGTTATATAGTGAAAAACCTCATTGTGAAAGGTGCAAAGGCATTGAAGCTGGATCAGAAATTCGGCGACAGTGCGAAAGAAGCAAACAGCATTCCTGAACTTCTTGGTAAACTCGGATTTATCTTAACGGTTCTTTTCTTCTTACCAGGAATCTTCGACCGGTTCGGACTGAACAACATTTCAGCACCGCTGACCGGTATGCTTGGAACCTTCCTGGGCTATATTCCAAGACTCATCGGTGCAGCCCTTCTGCTGTTCTTAGGATTTGTCATCGCTAAGATTGTACAGCAGCTGACCATGGGGTTCCTGGAAAGAGTGAAAGTGGACAAGCTGAAAGACAAAATGGGTCTCACCGATCCGAACGCGCCGGATGAGCCTTCAAAAAACACTCTATCCTTTGCGGATCTGGGCGGAAAAGTACTCTACGTCATCGTGCTGATACCATTTATCATCGCAGCACTGGAAGTGCTGAATATCGATGCCATCACAGACCCTGCTGTGACCATGCTGACCAGCATCACTAGCATCATCCCTCAGATACTGGCTGCCGGTATTCTCATCCTCATCGGAATCTTCATCGCCAAGCTGGTTGGCGATCTTGTTGAAAACATCATCGACGGATTCGGCATATCCGACAAAGTCGCCGATGTCATGGACGAGCCACGAGCCACCGGATTTGACCTTGGAAGAGTCGTCGGCATCGTCGTCAAGGCACTGATCATCCTGTTCTTCACCGTTCAGGCATTTGATCTCATCGGCCTTACCATCTTCCAGACCATCGGTGGAGCAGTCATTGCCTATCTGCCAATGATCTTAAGCGCACTGCTTATTCTTCTAGGTGGATATGTGCTGGGTTCTGTGGCCAAGAGATTCATCGTGGACACTCTGCCACAGGCAAGGTTCGCAGCCATGATCATCAAAGGCGTGATCATCACCATCGCAGCCCTCATGGCACTTTCACACCTGGGCATTGGTGCACTGTTTGTGGAAACCCTGTTCATCGCCATCATCGTGGCCTCAGCTGTGGCATTTGCCATCGCATTCGGTATCGGTGGTAGAGATTTCGCAAGAAACACCCTGCAGAAACTGGAGAAGAACATGGAAGAGAGCAAGGGCAGCATGAAGGAAATCCAGAAGAAACTGGAAGCGGAAGACAGACTGAAAGAAGCAGAGCAGAAAGCCAGGATGGACGAAGTGAGAAGGGATGGACCCGTCATCACAGAAGTGCATCACGACGAAGAGAAATAACTTTCACCCATAAGGAGTAAGTTCCCCCTTTCTTCTTGGATATAAAAGTGACCACCAGAGATGAAAATCCCTGGTGGTCATCTTTTTCAGGCTGAAACCATAATACTTTTGGAGGTTTGTGCCCTTTTCAGTCTCTCCCCCTGCAGAGGATCCGGATCACTCCGAAAAGAGATCCTCATGATCCAGGATGTCCTCGAGATCGCCATACTTTTCTGTGAGCTGCTCTCTTGTAAATGTGGCAGACCCTTCATAGTCCTCATCGGTCAGTTCCCCAGTGGATGGAGTCTGTCTTACCTTGAAGGTCACAGCGCCTGCATTGTCAACGAGACAGAAGAGTGCAGCGGCATTTTTCTCCATGTTCTCGTAGACATTATTCGGAGGATTTTCCGAAGGAAACACAATGGTGCCCGCCATCTCTTCCACCGGTTCATAATAGGCGACAATTCCATAAGGCTCCACTGCTGTCTTCAAGGCCAGATATCTCTGCACATAGCCGCTACCAGGTGCAGGAAGCTTTGAAAGAATCTCTCCCACCTTACCGTGGTTCCCCACATAAGGCGTTTCCAGCTCCTTCAGCTCCTCCACAGAAAAGTGCTGAAGATCCACGTGGATGCGGACTGCGTAATCCGCTTTTCCCTGCTGCCCGAAATCCATGACAAGCGCATACACATACTCCCCCGAATCCTCTTCCAGATGGAGCACCAGCGTGTCTCCATTGATGCTGTAGGTGGCATCCTTTACTTTCTCCGTGCTTCCTTCTTCATAGACTTCGAAGGACATCACATCCAGAGGCAGATATCCCTCTTCATCTGATAGGCTCATATAGACCTTCTGTCCCTTGCTGGCCTCCAGCGTGCTTAATTCTCCATAGGTCAGAAGAGCGGGATGGTCCGCATCGGCTACAATGCTCCGGTCTCCACTTGTCCATTCATAGGTGCCCAAGAGCGCTTCTTTTCTGACCTCATCATTCATCAGCACATGGAGCACAGGAGGCCGGATCTCCTCCTGGGAGCGGTCCAGAATGGCGAACAGGACAAAGCTGAAAAGAAGCAGGGTCAGGATGCCCATGAAGATGTTTCTGCCGCTTTTTCTCTTTATTTCAGTCATGATCGTTCTCCTTCTAAAAAAGATAGTGTTATTCTATTTTCACTTTATCTCTTGGAGCTTAAATCGATACTTTATCCACACTTATTTTTTCTTTAAGATTACATGAATATAATCCTCTGATTCCTACAGGATTCTGAAATACTGATTGATGCCATGCCAGCTTCCGAGTTTATAGCCTACCTGGGGAAGATGACCGGCATAGGTGACCCCATGGCGGTGAAGGCTCTACTGCTGGCTTCATTTTCTGATGTGACCACAGCCACAGCGGTCTTCATATCTTTCTCCTTCAGTCTTTTCAGAAGCTCCTTCATCAGAGCCCCTCCATACCCCTTCATCAGCTGATCCTTATGGACATAGACAGGTACTTCTACGGTCCTCTCATAGGCTTTCCGGTCTCTGAAGCGGCTGCCGTAGGCATAGCCTTTGATATGGCCCTCCTTCTCCAGAACCAGAAAAGCATACTTTTCTCCATGCGCACTGATTCTTTCTTCCATCACTGCCATTTCCAGCACATCATATTCAAAGGAAATGGCTGTGTTTTCCACATAGTGGGCGTAGATTCCTAGAATCTCTCTTACGTCACCAGTTTTCGCTTCTCTGATCATTGTTCCTTCTCCCTTCACCTTTGTTCTTCCTCCCTTCCATTATATGCCTTATGAGTCTCAAAGAAAGCGGAAAGTTTCATTATGAATCCGTTCCTCAGAAGCAAGAAACATTGTGTGAAATACATTTCTTTCCTTCTTTGGTGTAAAATCCCTTTTCTCTATGCTAAAATGAAACTATTCATACTAGTGCACCAAGGAAGGTATATTTTCATGACCGAAAAGGAACTGCTTGCCAAAGGATATCGAAAATACTATGGAACCGAGATGGATGTCTATTTCAGACTAGATCTATGCATCCATTCCGCAGTCTGCGTCAAAGGAAACCGCAGTGTCTTCAATGTGAGAAAGAGGCCCTGGATCCTCCCGGATGGAGAACCTGAAAAGGAGAACCTCATGGAACTGATCCATCGCTGCCCCAGTGGTGCGCTGCAGTATATTGTTCATAATGAAATACGAGGAGGCAATGGAAATGAGAGTGGAACACGAAGAGAATAGAATCTATCTGTTGAATGAGGAAGACATCGAAGCCGGTGAGATCCTCTTTGACAATGTAGGTGAGGACATCCTGGTGGTCAATCATACCTATGTCCATGACGGATTCAGTGGTCAGGGTGTAGGCAAGAAGCTCATCACCGCAGTGGTGGAGAGGGCAAGAAAGGAAAACAGGAAAATCAGACCTGTCTGTGAATTCGCTCAGGCGATTCTCACTAAGAATGAAGACTATCATGACGTGCTGGAAAAATAGGGAAACCATAAAGAGGCTGGAAACCGAAGTGACATTTCGGTTTCCAGCCTCTATTTTTTCTTCCGTTTCATTTTCTACTTCTTCTCTGATTTCTTCTTCAGAAGTCTGTATCTTGTATAAGTCTTATGACCTCCGGAGAGGTTGTAGACTTCCTTCAGTCCACGATTCAGAAGAATGTTCTGCACGGCATTGCCAGTGGTTCCCTTATTGCAGTAGGTGATGATGATGGTGTCTTTATCCAGGTCCTTCATCTTCTCTCTGATGACCGCATGAGGCAGATTTTCCGCTTGGTCCACATGGGATGCATTAAACTGCTTCTCCACTCTCGTATCAATGATTCTGACTTTCTTCCCCGATGCCATGAGTTCATCCAGCTTGTCACTGTTCATAAGCGGCCGCTTCCCGAAGATGGCATTTTCCTGGATCATGCCTGTGTACATGACCGGATCTTTTGTGGTGGAGAACGGTGGGGCATAGGCGAGATCCAGATGCACAAGATCCTGCACCTTGGCGCCGAAGGTGATCAGTGAAACAAACACATCGATTCGCTTGTCCACCCCTTCCGGACCTACAATCTGAACACCCAGCAGTCTTCCATCCTTTCTGTCTGCCACGGATTTTATGGTCATTTCCTTTCCGCCCATATATGCCGGACGATCCGGCTTGATGTTGTGACTTACGGAGATGTCATATCCTTCCTTGAGCGCTTCTCTTTCGGCGAGTCCCGTCTGGGCTACGGTGAGATCAAAGACCTTGTAGATTCCTGTGCCCAGAACGCCTCTGAACTCAAGGCTTCCTCCCGTGATGTTGTTTCCGGCGATTCTTCCGGTCTTGTTGGCTGTGGAACCCAGGGGTCTGTAGACCGGTTTT
This sequence comes from Clostridia bacterium, assembly GCA_009930125.1. Taxonomy (GTDB): domain Bacteria; phylum Bacillota; class Clostridia; order Clostridiales; family Clostridiaceae; genus Proteiniclasticum. Next base: position 11,452 of record RZYZ01000049.1, read on the forward strand.
CCGGTGACAACATGATACTGCTCGATGCAGTCTCCTGCAGCGTAGATCCCTTCCTGGGAGGTTTCCATGAAGGTGTTGACCCTTATGGCCCCCGTCTCTCCCAAGAGAATTCCAGCTTCCTCTGCCAGCTTTACATTGGGCTTTACCCCAGTAGCCAGAATCACAAGATCCGCATCCAGTCTTTTCTCATCGGACAGAAAGACGTTTCTTTCAGAAATCTCCCTGGCTGAGGTACCCGTGATGACTCTGACTCCTTTCTTTTCCAGATGCTCCTCCACCTGAATGGCCATATCCGGATCCAGTCCCGGAGAAACCTGGGGGAGCAGCTCCACCATGGTCACTTCCATACCGAGGCCTTTCAGGTTCTCCGCCATTTCAAGGCCGATGAACCCGGTACCCACAATCACCGCTTTCTTTGGTGATCGGTTATTGATGTACGCTTTGATCTTATACATGTCATTGATGTTTCTCAAAGTGAATACATGC
>RZYZ01000292.1 GCA_009930125.1 Clostridia bacterium
ATACTGCAGCTGCCGCAATGGCGACTTTCTCCAGTCTTTTAAAGCTGCCAGAGGCTGATCTTTCAGCAAGCGCACCGATACCCGATGTCAGTATGGTCCATCCGATCAGTACAAAGACCAGGGAGATGCTTCCCCCAGGGGATAGAAAGCTCACAAGGATCGTGCCCCAGAATATTTTTCTGTACCCTTGACTCATCTCTTCTCTCCCCTTTCTCGAATGAACGCCCAAAGCCCGGAAAAGCTGTAGTAATCCTCTTGGCTTCTCATATTGTAGAATCTCTGAGTATAGCGCTTCCCTTCCCCATCGATAAATGTGAGCACCGGTTGGACATCAAAAACCGCATAGGCATCAATGATATCCTCTCCAGGAAGAACTTCAGAGGATACATTGAGGATGCTTCTTTCTCCATAGACATGACCCACGGCATCCTCTGGCAATTTCTCATCGATTCTCCAGTCCAGACGACCCTTCAGCTTATCCGCCAGAGGACTCTTTGTCTCCGTGAGCGTCAGCTCCTCAAGCATTCTATAGACCGTCAGCGAAGTGCCATCAGAGGATCCCGAAGAAGAGACATGTTCATAGGGACTCTCTTCCTCTCTCCTCTGTGGCTCATAGAGATGCAGTTCTCCGATATCCACCGTCATTTCACTTCCGTCGTCAAACTGCACTTTCAGATTTCGGATGACTTTTCCATCCACCTGAACCTCTTCGGGAATGGAGAGATTTCTCACGTATACCTTTCGAACGCTGTATCTTCCATGGATTTCACCAGGCACACCCTTCTCCTGGGATTCCCACGAAAAGATCGCCTCCTCCCGCTCCGATGCAAAGAGCGTAACCTCCGGCACCTCCAGGAACTGAGCAGCTGTCACCTCTCTTGTATCATAGGCATTGGTCACATACCTCAGCACAAGATTCTCCGCATACATGTCATCACGCTGGACCCTGAGATCATAGTAATGGGGAAAGAAAACAGGCGCATCCAGTCTGAAACAATATATGCTCCCCGACCCTGCCAGAATCAGTATCAGAGCCAGTACCAGTATCCCTTTAAATATTCTATTGTTCTTCTCCATCTCTCCCTCGCCTTTCCCCGTATGAAACACGCTATATGTCTATTTCTATCAAATTGGATTTTTATACTTTTCGTTCACTTATTCTTTCTCTTTCATCATATATTCTATAGTGGAATTATAATATGTATTTCTCTGTACTACAATGAAAATCCTCCTGTACCACAGGATAAAATGATTCTTAAGCATTTCATTTCCTCGCCATGATTTTGTGGTACCATAAAGAAAATATAGTATACACTTCAAGTATCCGCTTACTATTCAAGGAAGGTGAAATCAGTGAAGACAAAGATACAGGATTCGAAGAAGATCCCTCTGCTGTGCAGCCTGGATCTTCAGAAATATCAGGGCCTCTGGTATGAAATCGGAAAGCTTCCAGCCAGAGGACAAACGGGCCTTACTCATGTCACGGCAACCTATCGCCTGGGCAAAGACGGCAAGATCATCGTGGAAAACAAAGGCTATAAGAAGGGAAAGAAGAAAGGCATCCGGGGAAAAGCCTGGCCAAGAGACAAAAAGTGCACAGGAGGCCTCTATGTGCAGTTCTTCTGGCCTTTCAAAGGGGACTATAGCGTCATCAAACTGGCTGAAGACTACAGATATGCAGTGGTCATGGGGGAGAAGAAAAGCAGCCTGTGGATTCTGTCCAGAACGCCTCAGATGAGAAAAGAAGATCTTCTGGACATCCTTCGCTTTCTGAAGCGCCACGGTTTCCCCGTGGAGAACATCAGAAAGACGAACCAGGATGGGCAGGGTACATCATGAATACGCTGACGATGCTCCTGGAAAAATCGAAAATCTTAGCGCCTCTTCTCCTTCTCCTTCTGGCACTGCAGCTTCTCTTCATGAAACCCAGATGGCAGCTGTATCCCCTCTACTTCGTCATCGCTGTGTACTTCATCCTTTCCGCACTGCATCATTTCGGTGATTTTGCCTTTGGGGTGCGAAGCGCAAGATGGACCCTCGGCATAGGTCTTGTGCTCATTACCGTCTCCATTGCAGCGCTGCTCTCTTTTCCTAAGGATGCTCTTCCTCTTCCCACGGGTCCTTTTGCCATCGGAACCCGAATCTACGATCTGGAAGATCCCGCCCGGGAGGAGCCCTATACGGAAACAGCGGGGGATACCAGAAAGATCAAGTATCAGATCTGGTATCCTGCAGAAGAGACGAAAGGCTATGAAAAAGCCGGATGGATCACGGAAGGCACCACGCTGACCCGGCAGCTGGCACGAAGCTTTCGCTTCCCTTTCTTCATGCTGGACCATACCGCAGACATCGCCTCGAACTCCTATCTGGATGCGCCCATCAGTGATGCGATGAAAAGCTACCCTGTGGTCATTCTTTCCCATGGATGGCAGGGTTTCCGGGAACTTCACACAGACTTCGCCGAAGAGCTGGCATCCAGTGGATACATC
>RZYZ01000293.1 GCA_009930125.1 Clostridia bacterium
GTGATCACTCCCAGATGGGCCACATGGTAAAGGTGGGGAAAATGGGTTCTTTTCCGGTGGAGAACGTCAAAAATATCCTGGCCATGGGCCCATGTTTCCATCAGCCGGGCTGCGGCAAAGGCATGGGCCCGCATGTGAGGCCCGTACCAGGACAATGAGGTTTCCGGATCCATGCCCTGCAGGCGCTGTAACAGACGGGAACGGATGTCACGCCAGAAAACCAGCAGTTCATCCGGTCCGATTATGCCCAGCATGGGGTTGAAGTGTGCCGGCCAGTTTTCTTCAGACAGCACAATTTTCTCATCGGATTGTCTATGGATGGACCTGCAGAGATTCATGACATCAATAGAGTGGGCCAGTTAGGGGAAAGTACTCATTCAGCAGTGCTGAAAGCTTCCAAGTTGCTCAGAAAACATAAGGTGGAGTTCAACATCCTGACAGTTGTCACAAGAAATGTGGCAAGGCACCCTGGTAAAGTGTACCGGTTTCTGAAGAAGAATGGATTTATGCACGTGCAGTTTATACCGTGCCTGGACAGATTGGATGAACGCCCGGGAGAAGATGTGTTTTCGCTGACACCAGAGAACTATGGCAGGTTTCTATGTCAGATCTTTGATTTATGGTATCATGACCTGAAACAGAATATACCCGTGAGTGTCAGGATGTTTGATAATCTGATCCAGATCATTCTTGGATATTCCCCGGAGAGCTGCGATAGGGCAGGGGTATGTTCTGTGAATACAGTCATAGAAGCGGATGGTTCTATGTATCCGTGTGATTTTTATGTGCTGGATCAGTGGAATCTGGGCAATATTACACAGGATGATTTTTCGTCGCTGAAGAAGAAGGATCGAGCTCTTCAGTTTGTGAATGAATTCTATCTTAAAAATGCGGAGTGTGTAAGCTGCAGTTATTTGAAGTTGTGCAGATCAGGATGTAAGCGCCATTATGTTCAAAATGGAACAACCAGTCAGAATTACTTCTGCAGTTCATACAAGGAGTTTTACAGTCATACTTATGAAAGGCTGAGAGAAATAGCTCAGCTCGTGAGATACTACAAAAAAATCTAAGTGTTGCACAAACCACTGGATGGAGACATTTTGATACAAGGTGACGTCTCATATTCAGGTGTAACCAAGAAATCTGATGAAGAAAAGCGGTTTTCCCAAATAAGGGGGGAACCGCTTTTCAGTTGGGTGTACCATCAAGCCATAAATTGCTGACTATCAGTCAACTGGTGGAGATATCTAAGGTTGAAGACCTGTAAAAAGTAATAGCAGAAGTTCACTTTCATGTAAGCAGTTCAAAGTTTCATATGAATGGATAAGATAAAAACTATATTTGTGAATATTTTGATATAATGAAAGAGAATTAGTATCTCGGAGGATAATATGAAAGTAAGGAAGTATATTGAAAAGTTTCCCAAAAAGATCATAGGTGCTGCAGAGCTCATGGAGAAGATCCTTTCACCCTATGGCCTTCTTGTGGATGAGGTGACCCAGCTGGTGCAGGAAGGTGTACTTGAACCTGTAAAATCATCTGGACTCAATGGCAGAAGACCAGTGCTTTATAACAGGTATCGCATTGTAAGAAATGAGAAAAACTACTCCGATGTCTATGGAAGGATCCGTCTGCTGCATGGGAAATTCGACCATCAGTACTATCTGGATCATCCGGAAAGTTATCTGGAACAGGAGGAGGACATCAGAGCGCTCAGCGACTTTCTGTGGCACAGAGCAAAGGAGCTGGAGACGCCCATGTCCATCAATGAGAGATCTTTTTCCATCTTCGGAAAAGAGAAACTTCTGAAATCCATGGAGAAGAAGTTCAGCAGCTGTTTTCGCCTTCGGGACTTCACATTGGCGGATCTGAACATCTATGCCACACCGGAGCCCTTTTTCGAATACATCCATCCGGTGGCTTCGGAAGGAGACATTCTGGTTGTGGAGAATAAGGATACCTGGTATACGCTGAGAAAGATCATGCGTGAAGAGGACAAGGTGCGTCTCTTCGGGATTGATTTCAAGGTGCTTCTTTATGGAGAAGGGAAGAAGATTACCAGGCAGTCCGGAAGACTGCGCGAATACAGTGAAGAGGTACTGGGAGAAGGCGATCATAGATTCTATTATTTCGGAGACCTGGATTATGAGGGAATCTCCATCTTTCAGGAGGCAAAACAGAAGAATCTGGAAATCCAGATGGCGCTTCTTGCACCAGCTTATGAACTGATGCTTACGCTCAGTGAGAACATGAAGTATCCCATGACCAGAGATCACAGAATGCCAAGAGCAGATGTAGCAGCTTTTCTGGCTCTCTTTTCGGAAGACCATCAGAAGAAGATACTGGATATTCTGGAAAGTGGATGCTATATTCCCCAGGAAATACTGAATTATACGACACTTAAGTCATGTATGAGAGGAAACAGCCATGTATGAATTTCTGGAAGGGTTCCACAGGCGGATGCAGCTCATCGGTGTGGTGGATGCCC
>RZYZ01000294.1 GCA_009930125.1 Clostridia bacterium
GGATAGTCGTCCGTGAGCCCGAAATAGACCAGAAGCGGAAGATGAAGCCTGTTTGCTTCATCCATGGCATAGGCCAGTGCATGATTACAGGATACTCTCTGGGAGGCCTGCATCCAGTAAAGGACGTAGTCTCCATCTGTCATGCTCTTCGTATTCAGTTTTCGGATCCGTCCTTGCGGAATCATGGCAGAGCCTCCTTTTTTTTCTATATATCCATTCCGACCTTGCCGTCGGTGATTTCCACGATTCTGTCGGCTTTTTCCGCGATTCTCCGATCATGGGTGATGATGACGAAGGTGGTGCCGAATTTCTCGTTGATGTCTCTTAACAGGTTGTAGATGGTTTCTGTGGTGTCAGAGTCCAGGTTTCCCGTAGGTTCATCCGCCAGGATGATCTTGGGATTGTTCATGAGGGCTCTGGCGATGGCTGTTCTCTGCTGCTGCCCGCCGGACATGTTGGTGGCCAGGTTGTTCTTCACCTTTTCAAGGCCTACCAGATTCATGAGTTCGTTGGCACGGTCCAGAGTTTCCTTGCTGACCCGGTCATCAATGATTCGATGAGGCATCAGCACATTTTCAAGGGCGGTGAATTCAGGGAGAAGGTAGTGGAACTGGAAGATGAACCCCATGGTTTTGTTTCTGAGGTCCGCCAGCTCATCCTTCTTCATCTGGTCTGTCCTTTTTCCGCCTATGAATACTTCTCCGCTGGTTGGTTTATCCAGGGTGCCCACGATGTTCAGAAGGGTACTCTTACCGCTGCCGGACTGTCCGATGATGGAAGTGAAGCTTCCTTCCTCGATGGAAAGGTTCAGGTCAAAAAGCACCTGGGTCTTCACAGCGGTTCCGTATATTTTATTGATGTTTTTCAGTTCTATGATATTGTTACGCATTTCTGATCACCTCGATGGGGTCCAGTCTGGACGACTTTCTGGCAGGAATAAGTGCGGCGACGACGGAGGCAATGACTGCAATGAATGCAGACAGTGCGATGAACATGGGGTCGATGAACAGGGGAACCACCGGGGTTCCATCGGGGTTCAGGGCGAATTTCGTGAAAGTGAAGGCCAGGAGAAGTCCCAGAAGGACACCCAGCACTGCACCGGCCACACCCAGAAGAAGTCCCTGGAACAGGAAGATGAGACTGGAGGTCTTATCTCTTATGCCCATGGCCTTGAGGATACCGATCTGTCTGGATTTCTGCACCACGGTGATGGCAAGAATACTTGCGATACCAAGAAGCACGGAGATCATGACAAAGACCTGAATCATGATACTGGAGACGCTCTGTCCGTTTAGTCCGCTGAGAAGGTCCTCGTTCTGGTCCTTCCAGTTGTCCACCAGCAGTTCATCTTCACTGAGGCTGCCCTTGATGGATGCGGCCACAGCGTCTGCTGCAAACACATCGGTGACCTGCATGTCGATACTTGTGACGCCCTCTTCATAGGCAAACATATCCTGAGCGGTGGGCAGGGTTGTGATGGTCCAGGAGCTGTTCAGGGAAGAGACGCCCAGGTTAAAGATTCCTGTGACGGTGAAGGTATGGGTTTCTCCGAAATTGGCCACCACTTCGATCTCATCTCCGATGGCGATGCCGGATTCATTCTGAAGATCTGTTCCTATGAGGACTTCATAGTCGTTTTCAGGAAGGTTTCCTTCCACAACGCTTTCCTTGATATTATAGAGGGCATCGGACGCGTCGATGTCAAACCCTCTTACAAGGATACTGTAGGTATCCTCCTCATGATTGATGAGGGCAGGTCCGTCTGCTGCTACAGAAAGGTTTATGACCTGGTCTTCACTCTCTTCTATGGAAGAAAGGATATCCTCATAGTCCAATATGAGTTTGTCTTCGCTCACTGAGGTGATGCTCACCTGGGGCTGATTGCCGATGGTGGTATCCACCAGAGATTTCTGAAGCCCCTGAATCAGGGAGCCGATGAAGATCTGAACCGATACGCCGATGGCGATGCCAAGGGCTATGAGCAGGGTCTGTCCTTTGCTGGATTTTAGAAACCGCAGTGCGATTTTAAAGGGTAGTTTCATCTGTATGTCCTCCTGCCAGTGAAATGATGTCATCGAAGGTGGTCAGAATATAGTCTGCATTGAGAATCTGGGCCTTTTCGCCGAGACTTTTGATAGCGTGACCGCCGACGATGATTTTCACGTTTTTGTCTACTTCTCTGATTCGTGCGATGGTGTTTCGGGTGGAAATCAGATGATAGGGATTAGAGATGCTGATGGCGATGTAATCAAGATTCTGAGTTTTAAGCCCTGACACGAATACTTCTCTTGGCGTGTTGCTGCCCACATAAGTGGCTTCATAGCCCAACATGGTGAAATAGTCCGTGATCATTCTTGCACCCAGTTCGTGATATTCATCGCTGGGGCAGATGACTGCAACCTTCTTACCGCTCTTCACGCCGTATTTCTCATCCCGTTCTCTGATGACATAGGGATACATATTTTCAATGATGGTTCTCACGATGGA
>RZYZ01000295.1 GCA_009930125.1 Clostridia bacterium
AGGATGCATAGTTAGCTATGGGGTGAGAAATATGGAAGTACTCATTGATGCCTGTGCCAACATCGGATTTCCCATGGTCATTGCCATCTATCTTCTGACCAGGATCGAAGGCAAGATGGAGAATCTGACGATCAGCATTAACAAGCTCAGCGGTGCACTTGAAAAATCACTGTAGCAGATCCTTGAAAGAGTCCCGAAAGGGACTTTTTTGCTTCCTGCTCATCGTGATTCATAGATGAGACGCAGGTAGACATTGTTCAATTCCAGACTGTATTCATAGCTATTTAGTGGTATAATTCTTATAATGTAAACGATAGAAACAAGCTTGGGGTTATTATGATTGATATAAAGATATCCGTTAGGAATATAATAGAATTCGTCCACCGATATGGGGACATCGTTTCTTCCACCATGGGGGCAAGCCCGCAGAGAATGGAAGAAGGCACTCGTGCCCATGTGAAGATTCAGAAGGAAAGACAGAAGGAGAATGCTTCCTATGAAAAGGAACAGTACCTGAAGTATGAAATGCTCTTTGAGGACATACGCTTCACTGTGGACGGCAGAGCCGACGGCATGGTCAGAGGCAGCTACATCGAGGAGATCAAGTCCACCTATACACCGCTGGAAGATGTGGACGAGGACTTCAACAGACTCTACTGGGCTCAGGTGATGTTCTACGGATTCATGTACATGGAAGAGCATAAGACGGAGCATATCCTGCTCTTGCTCACCTATTTCAATCTGGATACGGAGGTTTCCAAAACCTTTGAAAGAGCCTTTACCTACGAAGAGCTGAAGACCTTTGTGACGGAGACCATAGAAGAGTATCTGAAGTATGTGAGAGAAGATGCCCGATGGAAAAAGGAGAGAAATGAATCCCTGAAGGAGCTGAAATTTCCTTTCCTCAATTACAGAACCGGGCAGAGAGATCTGGCTGTGGATGTGTATCGGACCCTCCGGCAGGGCGGCAAGCTTTTCGCGAAAGCACCCACAGGGATCGGGAAAACCATCTCCACCCTGTTTCCGGCGGTGAAAGCCATAGGAGAAGGAGAAGCGGACCGGATCTTTTATCTCACGGCCAAAGGAACCCTTAAGACCGTGGCAGAGGAAGCGGTGGAGATCATAAGAAACAAGGGCGGCAGCGTGAAGTTTCTCACCATCACCAGCAAGGAAAAGGTCTGTCTCAATGATGAGGTGAACTGTAATCCCGACAAATGCACCTTCGCGGAAGGACACTATGACCGGATCAATGCATGCATACTGGACATTCTGAAGAATGAGAGAAGCTACTCCAAAGAGATGATTCTCTCCTATGCCAGAAAGTACAGAGTCTGTCCTTTTGAGCTTTCCCTGGATCTTTCCTATTTCAGTGATCTCATCATCTGTGATTACAACTATGTATTCGATCCAAGGGTCTATCTGAGAAGATTCTTTGTGGATGTCCGGGAAAACTACATTTTTCTTGTGGATGAAGCCCATAATCTTGTGGACAGATCCAGAGACATGTACTCTGCGCTTCTGACCAAAGACATGGTCATGGAAGCGAAGAAGGCTGGGGAGAAGTTTTCCTATCTGAAGCGCTCCCTGACAAAGGTCAACAAGGCGTTCATAGAGATGAGGAAAGTGCTGGAGGAAAAGGGCGGAAAGCAGCACTATTTCGGTGTTTCCGATGAGCTGATTTTCACGCTGAAGGATTTTCTCATGGCGTTTGAGATCTTCCAGAAGGAAGTCAGAGAGGATTTCGAAGGAAGGGACAAGATTCTGGATCTCTTCTTTGCGGTGAACAGCTTCCTTAATATAGCTGAACTCTACAATGACGGGTATGTGACCTATGAGGAAAACAGCGGATCCAATGTGATCATCAAGCTTTTCTGCGTCTACCCGAGAGATCTGCTCATTGATGTCTTCAAAAGAGCTAAGGCATCCATCCTGTTCTCCGCCACCTTGTCCCCTATGAGTTATTATTTTGATGTCCTTGGGGGAGAAGAGGAGGATTACAGAAAAACGCTGGGTTCTCCTTTTCCGAAGGAGAATCTCGAGGTTTATCTGGACAGAAGCATCGATACCCGGTACAGAAAGAGAGAAGAGAGTTTCTCGGGTATCAGCGAGAACATCCATAAGATGGTCAGCGGTAAAAAAGGGAACTACATCGCCTTTTTTCCGTCCTACAAGTACATGCGTGATGTTCATGAAATATTCATGGAGAAGTATGGTGATTTCTTTGAAACCTATATCCAGGAACCAAGCCTGGGAGAAAAAGAAAGAGATGAAGTGCTGTCCCTGTTTTATGCGGAAAGAGAGAAGAGCTTTGTGGCGTTCATGGTTTTAGGTGGGATTTTTTCTGAAGGGATCGATCTGGCGGGCGAGGCGCTCATTGGGACTTCAGTTGTCGGCGTGGGGTATCCTCAGGTGTCTTATGAAAGGGATCTCATAAAGGATTATTTCGCCAGGGATAATCTGGGATTTGAGTATGCCTATATC
>RZYZ01000296.1 GCA_009930125.1 Clostridia bacterium
CTAAGCTTACGTTCCGTGTAAGCTGTGTGCATTCTCTGAAAGAGAAAAGAAGTATCGTGAACAGCCTGAAGGCAAAAGTGAAAAGCAGATTCAATGTTTCCATATCGGAAACGGAAGATCTGGACCAGCACAAAAGCATCGTCATGGGGGTGGCCTTCATATCCAATGACAGAAGTCTGGTTGAAGGCACCATGAGAAAAGTTGCGGATTTTATCCTGAACAGTTTCGATGTGGAACTGATTGAGGAAGAAACATATATCGATAATTTTTAGGAGGCATTTATGAAATTCAACGACTATAAGTATGAAAGACCTGAAATGAACGAAGTCAAGGAAAAAGCACTTAGAATTCTCAAGGAAATGGAGAATGCGCAGTCCAAGGAATCTTTTCTGAAAAACATGGATGAGTTCATCCAGCTGAGACTACATGTGGAATCCATGTTCCAGCTGGTCTCCATCAGACACAGCATCGACACCAGAGATGCGTTCTATGACAAGGAATCGGATTATGTGGATATGGCGATGCCACAGCTTCAGGATCTGGTCACAAGTTTCTATCACGTGATTCTGGAAACACCTTACAGGGAAGATGTGGAAGAAAAATATGGAAAACATCTGCTCAATCTGGCTGAACTATCTGTCAAGGCATTCAAACCCGAAATCATCGAGGATATGCAGGAGGAGAACAAGCTTTCATCCGAGTATTCAAAACTTGTGGCTTCCGCCAGCATCCAGTTTGAAGGAGAAGAAAGAAATCTTTCCGGACTGATTCCATTCATGGAGAATCCGGACAGAGCGGTAAGAAAAGCGGCGTACGAAGCCTATTCAGGCTTTTTCAGGGACCATGAAAAGGAATTTGACCGTATTTATGATGAACTGGTGAAAGTAAGACACAAGATGGCGAAAAAACTGGGATATGAAAATTATGTGCAGATGTCCTATGATGGCCTTCTGAGAACCGAGTATGGTCCAGAAGAAGTGAAAACTTACAGAGAGGCGATTCTGAAGCATATCGTTCCACTGGTGGTCAAGCTTCGAGAAAGACAGGCCAGAAGACTGGGTCTGGATGAGCTCAAGTATTATGATGAAGCCATTGAGTTCACTACAGGGAACGCCACACCGAAGGGGTCTCCAGAGTGGATCATAGATAATGGAAAGAAGATGTATGAAGAGCTTTCCGCTGAAACGAAAGAATTCTTTGATTTCATGGTGGAGCATGAACTGCTGGACCTTGTGACCAAGAAAGGGAAACAGGCTGGTGGCTACTGCACTTATATTCCGGATTTCAAATCTCCCTTCATCTTTTCCAATTTCAATGGCACATCCGGAGACATTGATGTACTCACCCATGAAGCAGGACACGCTTTCCAGGTGTTCTCATCCAGGCATTATGAGGTGCCTGAATACAGCTTCCCCACCTATGAAGCCTGTGAGATTCATTCCATGTCCATGGAATTCTTCACCTGGCCATGGATGGAGAATTTCTTTAAAGAAGAAACAGACAAATACAAGTTCTCCCATCTTCAGGGAACCTTATTATTCCTGCCTTATGGTGTAACGGTGGATGAGTTTCAGCATTTTGTCTATGAAAATCCTGAGGCGACACCGGAAGAAAGAAAGCGCAAGTGGAGAGAGATCGAAAAGAAGTATCTTCCTCTGAAGAATTATGAAGACAATGACTTCTACAATCGTGGCGGGTTCTGGTTCAAACAGCTGCATATCTTCACCTCGCCATTCTATTACATAGATTACACCCTGGCGCAGGTATGTGCACTGCAGTACTTCATCAGAAGCAGAAACGAAGGAAAGAAAGCCTGGGATGATTATGTGGCGCTCTGCAAAGAAGGCGGCAGCAAGCCATTCCTGGAACTGGTGGACCTGGCAGGCCTGAAGAATCCTTTCCTGCCTGAAACCATCCCATCCATTCTGCCTGAGATTGAATCATATCTGGATTCTGTAGATGACACTAAATTATAGAAATCACTAGTTCAGACAGGTTTCTGTAAGAAGGATATAGCCTTCTATGGAAACCTGTTTTCTTTAAGAAGATTTTCAGGGGAAAATGTGATAATATATTTTATACAACCAATTTGAGTTATGAACTGTACTTTCGTGTACAGACGTGGAGGAATAATGGATAACATTGGAATAATCAAAACCTTAAAATTCAAGAACAACGCGATCAGTCTGGTGGTTCCTGTCAGTCTGACCGAAAATGTCACGGGCTACAATGTGCTGGCTCAGGTGCTTAAAAGAGGAACAAAATCTTTTCACTCTTCATCAGAAATCGCCAGATATCTTCAGGATATGTACGGAGCGAATTTCGATATCATGCTGAGCAAAATCGGCAATAAGCTTTTCGTGATCTTCTATGTGAGCTTCATGGATAATCGCTTCACCTTATACAAGGAAGATTTATGGGATAAGGCAATTCATCTTCTCGATGAACTGATCTATCATCCGCTGCTGAAAGAGGAC
>RZYZ01000050.1 GCA_009930125.1 Clostridia bacterium
GGCTGCAGGCATCATGCCTGTGGGTGGTGGACCCATGAGAGTGGTGCCCATCGAGCGTTCCATTGACGGAAACACGAAAAAAGCCACCTATGAGGAGATTTCCAGGTATCTGGAGGAAGCCCATGTGTTTTCCGTTTCGGACTGCTCCTGCAGAATTTCCCGCGAAGCCATGCATGAAGGTTGCGGCCATCTGAAGGAAGACATGTGCATTCAGCTGGACCATGCGGCGGAGTACTACATCAAGACCGGCAGAGGCCGTGAAATCTCAAGGGAAGAAGCTTATGACATCATCCGTAAAGCGGAAGACAATGGTCTGATGCATTCCCTGCCGAATCTGGACTCTCCCGGACATACCCATGCCATCTGCAACTGCTGCGGCTGCGGCTGCTATGCCATGAGGCTGGCCAATGAATATCTGAACAATGACATCGTCCGGTCCAACTACCGGTCCGTGGTGGATGAGGAAAAATGCGTCGCCTGCGGAGAATGCGTCGATGTCTGTCCCACCAATGCGCTACGTCTGGGACAGAAGCTCTGTTCCAAGACCCCCATCGATGAGACCATCACCAAGGTGACGCCAAGAGACACCGAATGGAAGGAAGACAAATGGAACAGCGACTACCGTCTCAACCGCAAGAATGCCATGGATTCCGGAACGGCACCCTGCATCACCAAATGTCCGGCCCATATTCCGGTGCAGGGATACATCAAGCTGGCTTCTCAGGGGAAATACTCCGAAGCACTGGAGCTCATCAAGAAGCACAACCCTCTTCCTGCAGTGTGCGGACGTATCTGTCCGAGACTCTGCGAGGAGGACTGCACAAGAGGGGACTTCGATGAAGCGGTGGCAGTGGATGACATCAAGAAATTCATCGCGGAGAAGGATATGGACGCTGAGGCGAGATATATTCCGAAGAAGAGGCATGACTACAGCGATAAGAAGATCGCCATCATCGGGTCGGGTCCTTCCGGACTCACCTGCGCCTTTGACCTGGCTCTGGACGGATACGACATCACCGTCTTCGAGAAGGAAGAAAGACTCGGGGGGATGCTGACCCTGGGTATTCCTTCCTACAGACTGGAAAAGGATGTGCTGGAAGCGGAAATCGACGTCATCCGGGACATGGGCGTGAAGTTTGAGACCGGTGTGGAAGTGGGGAAAGACATCAGTATACAGGAGCTGAGAGAGAAAGGCTTCCATGCTTTCTTCGTGGCCATCGGCGCCTCATCGGGCAGAAAACTGGGCATCCAGGGAGAAGAAGCCCGTGGCGTCATGAGCGGCGTGGATTTCCTGAGAAAAACCAATCTGAATCAGGAAACGGGCGTCAAGGGCAAAGTGGTGGTCATCGGAGGCGGCAATGTAGCCATCGACGTGGCCAGGAGCTCTGTTCGACTGGGAGAAGTCAGTCAGGTGGAACTGTTCTGCCTGGAGAGCAGAAGTCAGATGCCTGCCCACGAGGAAGAAGTGGAAGAAGCCCTTTCCGAAGAGATTCTCATCAACAACTTCTGGGGACCTGTAAGGATTCATCATGAAAACGGAAAAGTCACGGGGATAGAATTCAAGCACTGCATCAGGACCTTTGACGAGCAGGGAAGATTCAACCCTCAGTTTGATGATAAGGAGACGCTTTTTGTGTCCTGCGATCATGTGCTCCTGTCTGTGGGGCAGACCTATCAGTATGGTCATCTCTTTGACGGAGAAGACGTGAAGCTGACAGCAAGAAACACCATTATGGTGGACCCTGTAACGCTTCAGTCCACAAAGTCGGATATCTTTGCGGGCGGAGACGTGGCCAGCGGTCCAAGACTTGCCATCGATGCCATTGCAGCCGGAAAGGAAGCGGCTGTATCGATCCACCGATTTGTTCAGAAGGGTCAGTCTCTTCTCTTCGGACGAGACAATCACTCCTATATCATGCTGGACAAGAAGAATCTGGAAGAGGGACTGGATTATGACGGCACCGAGCGTCAGAGAACCCTCCATGTGGATGGCAGAGTTTCAAAAACCACCTTCAAGGATCTGAGGGGCGTACTCACAGAAGAACAGATTCAGAAGGAAACAGCCAGATGCCTGGGCTGCGGAGCCACCAAGGTGGATCCGTATCTGTGTGTGGGCTGTGGTGCCTGTACACTCCGATGCAGATTCGATGCCATCAGCCTGGAAAGAGTCTATGACGTCAAGGGATTCGAAATCGATGATCTGCCCAAAGCGGTGCTGAAAAACGCTGTGAAGAGAAAGGCGAAGATCACACTGAACAGAATCAATCCTTTCGCGAAAACAAGATAGGAGATGAGGTGGTTCTATGCATGAATTAGGAATCGTATATGAGGTCATCCGAGTGGTGGACCGGTTTGTGGTGGATAACAGACTGACCAAAGTCGACAAAATCATTCTTGAAATCGGTCAGCTGTCCCAGGCCATTCCGAGATTCATCGAGGAATGCTATCCTGCGGCAGTCAGTGAAACGGATTATGAAGAGACGAAGCTTGAAATCCTGACGCTGCCTGCCATGGGAAAATGCCGCGTCTGTCAGGAAGAATACAATGTGGTGGAGAAGAGAAGAATATGTCCGGTCTGCGGATCCGATGGATTTCATCTGATCTCCGGACAGGAATTCAATATCAAGGAAATCGTCACTTATTGAAAAGGGGAAGTTAAATGGGTTTTTTGTATGAAGGAATGGGTCTGGATGGGTTTTTAGCCCTGGCCGCATTCATCGGTGTGTTTCTTTTTCTGAACGAGATCGCCAGAAGATCGAAGGTCATGTCGGTGGCTCTTTTCTGCGCACTGCCTGTGGTCCTTGCTGGGCTGGTGCTTTATGGTCCCCTGGGTTCACCCACGGGAAACACCTGGTTCGGCTGGGTGAAGGTGGTCTCTGCGCTCATCGGGGTCTATGGATTTCTTCTGATCCGATTCACAAAGCTTGGTGAAAAGAAGTTCGCTGCCATTTTCCCGGCAGCCATCCTGTCCATCAATATTGCGGAAGCGGTCTATCGTGAGTTTCAGGTCTATGCGACCTACAAGACGCTGACGGTGGATGAGGGAGGCATTCTGGTTCTCGGAGGAACCTGGAATATATTAAACGCCCTGGCGGGCATCCTCACCATTGTGACGCTCACTGGATTTGTGGGAATCCGAGTGTCCAAAGATCGAACAAGAGACATGATCTGGCCGGACATGACTTGGATGTATGTCATCGGCTACACCCTCTGGAACTTCGCCTATGTGTACAACTGCATTTCCACCCGGTCTCTCTATGCGGGCTTCGGGATCCTCATTGCAGCCATCATTGCGGAATATGCGTTCAAAAGAGGGGCATGGCTTCAGCATAGAGCACAGATTCTCTCCCTCTATGCCATGTTCACTCTATCCGTCGATTTCCAGGCAGCGTCCTATTTCAAGGTTCTGCCTACCTACACAGAAGGAGCGCTTATGGCCTTAAGCGTCACATCCTTCGTGTTCAATCTGGGGGTCTTCGCCTACATGCTCTATACCGTGAGAAAGAGAAGGAGCAATCCCATCACCCAGGAGATCTACGGGCACACCTCCTCCTACCAGAAAACAGTTCTGGCCAACAGCTTATAAGAACATACGGGACAGGAAGTGCAGCTGCATGACCTGTCTCTTCTTATTGATTCCAGAAAACGGGAAACGTCCTTACAGAATGAATCTTATGCAGCCCATTGAGAACAGATAATGGCCTTCCAGATAAGATCATAATGAAGCAGAGATCATCCGGAGGATACATAACGAAACAGATGATAATTGACAGGTAAAAAATAATTAGTTTGATATATGCCCGGATACTCTATACAATCAGTGTAGACTTGGACGGATCCGATGTGAAGGAACAAGGCAGCTATAAACGTGAAAATGCCTGCAGCCTGAAATGAAACTTCGGTGCCAGATCCGCTGCAATGAAACTGAAAAATAAAAGAGACAGACTGAAGCTGAGATAGGGTTTCAGTACTGTCGTCGGAGGATACCAGATGAAAATATCAAAGAACGATGCCCTGCAGTGGTTTGAATTCTTCGCCATGCTGCCAGAAGAGGAAGAGCTCATGATCTGGCAGCAGGAAATCGTATATGCCACCTTCGCTCAGATCGAGGAAGCCATCGAGGATCGAAACGACAGACTTATGGAAGGCATTCCGGGGCTGAAGAATCTTGCAAAAAGAACCCTCTATGTGGGAGAGGATGAGAAGTTTCCTAAGGGATGCAAATCCTGTCTTCTGGGCACCGGGCTCAGCGCCATCCGAAAGACCAACCGGTGCAACATAGAGTGCAGATTCTGCTACAATTATGGAGACCTGGACAACATTCCACCGGTGGGAGAAGGCATGTGGGAAATCGGAGGAACCAAGTTCTATGAGAAAGATCTGGATCTTCTTCTCTCCACATACAGAAAGCCCACAGGAGTCTGCTATGTCTATCTGGAGCCTTTTCTGGAAATCGAGAAATATTATCCAGTCATCAGGAGATTCAAGGAGGCTGGGATTCATCAGCATCTCTACACCAACGGAACCCTGGCCACAGAAGAGAATCTGAAGGACCTAGGCGAAGCGGGCCTGGATGAAATCAGATTCAACCTCGGTGCAGTAAACTGTTCCGACAAGGTCATTGAAAACATCGGCATCGCAAAGAAGTACATAAAGAATGTGGGCATTGAAACACCCATGACACCGGAGTTCTTTGATGCGTTTCTGAAGAAGAAGGACCAGATTCTCGGTACGAAACTAGATTTCATCAATTGTGCAGAGCTTCATCTCAATGAGAACAACATCGGAAACTACGAGGGAGAGAACATGTATATCGCCAGACACGGCTACATTTCTCCCATCTGGAGCAGGGAGTTGACCCTGAAGTTCATGAAAATCGCAGATGAAGAAGGATGGGGAATCGCAGTACATGACTGCTCCAACCATACGAAGTTTGCGCGGAATCTCAATCTCAGCAGCAAGGAAGGCAAGTGGTTCGGTGCCAGTGATTATGCCAGCGAGTTTGCCAGAACCCCTTTTGAAGCGTTTCTGCCGATCCTCAGAGATGAGAGCTTCCAGTTTCTAAGTGAGGAAGAACTGCCGGCAGGCTATAAGGCAGGGGAGCTGTTTTTCTGATCATTCTGAGGGGAGGTCTGTAAAAGAATACAACAGGTGATTTCATAAGACAATAAGAACAGGAATCCATCAAGAACGTAGCGTAGAAGAATACGCTTCAGGGGTTCCTGTTTTCTGATTTCATTTCCTGAGATAGCTTCTCCGTTCGTTTTTCTGAGCTGTTGACACAATTCTCAGGAATCATTAAGTTTGTACACACAAGAGAATGCCAGTGCCTGAAGAAGAACCTCCTGGGAGAATCCTTTAGCAGTTCAGCGCCTCTACATGGATTCATCAGAGACAGTGGCCATAGAAGGAAGGAGATGCCCTTATGTCAGAAGAAGTCTGGGAAATATATTACGGAAAATTGAAAAAATATATCAGAAGTAAAGTGTCCGACGCATTTGAAGCGGAAGATCTTTTTCAGGAAGTGGGTGTCAGGATTACTCAATCTGAAGCAAAGATGGCAGAAGTCGAAAATATGGAGAGCTGGCTTTATCGCATTGCGACCAACGTGATTTATGATTACTACCGGAGAAAAGACAAAGTGACATATCTTGCGGATATGGAAACAGCATTAAGCAATCGGGATCCGGTTTCTGAAGAAACCAACTACAACCGTGAGACAGCAGCCTGTCTTCTAAAAATGGCTGAACTTCTGCCGGATACCTACAAAGAGGCCCTCATTCAAAGTGACTTCAAAGGTGTTCCCCAGAATGACCTGGGAGAAAAATGGGGTCTGAGTTATTCCGGAGCAAAAAACAGAGTCCAGCGTGCGCGAAGAAAGCTCAAGGAAACCATGCTGGAATGCTGCTGTGTCCGAACGGATCATCAGGGCAATATCCTAGAGCTTGTGAACAAGGACAGCCAGAATGGGAAATATATCTGCAGAAAATGTGATTGATTAGGGTCTTTTTTACTGCCTCTCCGTCTGAACTACTAGAAGCGTAATAGATGCTTATGGAGGTATGAGATGAAAACTTTGAACATTGAATGGAGACACCTTGATGTGGATGGGGAGACCTGTGACCGATGCTATGATACGGGAGAAACGATTCAGGAAGAAGTGGAGCGACTGAACAGTAAACTGGAGTCACAAGGGGTGCGTGTTACATGGACGGATACAAAACTTGGCGGCAGTGCGCTTACACAGTCCAATACCATCCTCTTCAATGGAGCTTCTCTGGAAGAACTACTGGATATCAGAGTATCAGAGAATTACTGTGGGTCCTGCAGTGCCCTGCTGCATCAGGAATCCTTCTGCAGAAGTGTATTTTATGAAGGCGTGGAGTATGAAGATATTCCAGCCAAGGCGATCCGAGAAGCAGCCGATAAAGTCCTGCGCCTTGATGGACAGGAAGAGGCCGAGATGCTTCTTCCTGGGAATCGTAAGGGATGCGGCTGTGGAACCGACTGCTGCACACCATAAGAAATTGAGGGGGCCTCTCTTTCTCTGGACCAGAAAGAATTCTAAGGGTTTTCTTGCAGGACTCATATGCTCATAGGGTGTAATTCTATGTTATGATAAAAAGAAAAGTAGAATTGAAAGAGGTGCAGAATATGAGTGAAGCCCGATCCAATGCAGACCGGTTCATCTCCGCCTATAATCAGCTGGATGAGTATATGAGGCAGAATCTGGGAAATGATAGCCGGAACACCACCTATTACCATCGTGTCCACGGCTTGGCGGAGCGAAGCGCCACATTCCGAAAACACAAGGAACTGCTCCATTCCTTTGGAGAGCTGCGAAATGCCATTGTCCATGATTTCGGCAGAAATGGAATGGAGATCATCGCGGAACCCCATCTGGAACAGGTGAAGATCTATGAGGGGATTCTGCTTGAGGTGATGAACCCGCCCAAGGCAATAGATAAACTGGCGGTGAAAACCCAGGATATCTATACACTGGAACCTGGTTATGATGTGCTGAAAGCCATGCAGATCATGGCCAGAGAAAACTACAGCTATGCGCCGGTGCTCTATAACGATCAGCTGGTGGGGATATTCACGGAAGAGAGCATCTTTGATTATCTGAAAGATCAGGGCTCCGTGGACCTTACAAAGGGCCTCATCATGAAAGATATTGAAGAATACACGAAACTGGAAGCCCATCGCAGCGAAGTGTTTCAGTTTGCCTCTCGTCATGAGACCGTGGCGGATCTGGAAGAAAGACTGAAGAAGACCAGGGACCGGAATAAAAGAATGGAAGTGGTCTTCATCACAGAAAAGGGGAAACCTTTTGAAAAGCTTCTGGGCATGGTCACCATATGGGATTTGGCCAGCGAAATGGTATAACAGGAAAATACAGCAATCAGGAAAGCACCCCTCATGAAATCAAGAGGGGTGCTTTCCTTTCTCTTTGTCAAAAAGGATTCTTAGAACCTTCAGTGAAAATTCACATCCGCGCAATCCTCCTGAGATACCATGGGAGAAAAGCAGAGAAGAAGTGAGAAGCAGTCCTATTGTGGAGTAGAATAATTATACAAAGTTTTCGTGGAAATATGCAGAAATCTATTGCATCGTTTTTCAGTATATGTTATTTTATAATCTGCTTAAGAAATGGAGGTTAGCAATGACTAATAAATTGAAATTCATCTTTTTGTCCATCTTCGGATTTGTATTCTTTCTGATGCCTTTTTCCATCAATGGAGAAAGCAAGATCGCCATCTCTCACATCGTGAATTTCGTCACGGGAAACATCCTTGATCCCTTCATGACATTCACAGTGATCGTGGCCTGGATTGTACTGCTTGCGACGCTGCTTTTCATGTTTTATACATCCAGCAGCAACTTTCTCAATTCGGTATTCAAGGCCTCGCCGCTGAATGTGGTGCTTCGTGTAGCCGGGTCCTTTCTTTACCTGATGGTCATCAACAGATGGTTTGAAGGCTTCGCCTTCGCAGATATGATTCTGGATGGAAATACAGGTGGCCTCATGGCGGGAGAAGGGGGTCTTCTGACCACTCTTTACATCACGTTCTTTGTGGGGATCCTGGCGCTTCCTCTGCTGACCCATTTCGGAATCGTGGAGTTCATCGGGATTCTTCTGGGACCAGCTGTGGTGAAGCTCTTCAGAGTGCCCGGCTATTCCACCATTGATGCCATTGCATCCTTTGTGGGAGATGGAACCATCGGTATTGTCGTGACAGACAATCAGTATCAGAGAGGATACTACAACAAGCGGGAAGCCTACATCATCGCCACGTCCTTTTCCATCGTAGGCATCGCCTTTGCTTCAGCAGTAGCCGAGGAGCTTGGTTTCGGCCATATCTTCCCGGTGTTCTACGGATCCATTGCACTGATTACGGTGATTCTGGCCTTCATCACCTCCAGAATGCCGCTGAAGAAGTTCACCCCAGATTACTATGAGGGTGTTACTCCAGTCTCTGTGGAAATACCCGAGAACAAGACGATTTTCCAGCATGCTTATGACTCCGCCATCCGGCAGGCGGCTTCCGCCAGGATAGCCGATGTCATCGTGGAATCCCTGAAGAATATCCTCAACATCTATGTGGGCTTTCTTCCAGTGATCATGGCGGTAGGTACCCTGTCTCTGGTCATCGCGGAATATACACCGTTTTTCAGTCTCATCAGTGCACCACTGGTGTATCTGTATGAGTTCATAGGATACAGCAGAGAAGTTGCTCAGTCCATGGCGCCTGCATCTCTGGCAGGGTTTGCGGATATGTATCTGCCTGCGCTGTTCATCAGTGAATCCGTCTCGGAAGCATCCAGATTCTTCATCGGCGTGCTGGCCTTCACACAGCTGGTGTTCATGTCTGAAACAGGCATGATTCTGGTGAAGACGAAAATCGGTCTCAGCTTCTGGGATGTGATCAAAGTGTTCCTTTTCAGAACAATGCTGTCCATACCGCTCTTAATTCTAATCACAAACCTACTGGCAGCCCTGGGTGTTCTGTCCTTCTGATGAAATTTCACAATATGGTGGAACCTTCTATGGAAGATCATATCGGGTTGAAGAAGAAACAGAATGAAGCCAACAGCCAGAACCAATGCGTAAGAAGATGAAAATGATTTCCATCCAGTAAAGATGGGGATCATTTTTTTAGGTGAAATTCAGGTAGAAATAGACGTAGTCTAAATGTATAGCGTTGTAGTGAAGGATGGACGATTCAGGAAAATGAAGATATAATTTCTTCTGAAACATCCGATAGACCGGAACCAGAAGGAAAGAGAGCGTTCCTGACTGAATAGAGCAGCAGTTGGAGGAGTAACCGTGAGAGAAATTGACCAGATGGCTGTGGAAGCCTCAGAAGATGAAAGAGTACTTACCACCTTTATCAAAAGACATGAACTATTCATTTTGAAGACCGCGTCTAGAATCTCCAGCCAGTATATCTCGAAAAGTGATGATGAGTGGTCGGTGGCAGCTGCGGCCTTGTTTGCCGTGCTTCTGGTAAGCGGTGTCTATACCTATGACATAACGGACTACTACGTTAGTGTGGACGTGAATCCCGGCATCATGCTGGAAGTGAACCGGTTTGATCGTGTCATCGGAGTGGAAGCAGTCAATGAGGATGCGGTGGAAGTTCTGAATGAACTGGATATCGATAATAGAAATATCAAGGAAGCCGTGACCCTTACGGTGGACCGCATCGCTGAGCTGGGGTATTTTGAAGAAGAAGGCGGAGAAATTCTGATTTCAGCGCTAGCGCAAGAGAATGAGGATGCTATGGAAACTGCAGAAGAGCTGGAAGAAGCTGTGCAGGAAGAAATCGAAGAAGAACAGCTGAATACTGAAGTGACATCCAAGGTAGTCGGATATGAGATGGTTCAGGCAGCCAGGGAGATCGAAGGAATGACCCCAGGCAAATACAACGTCATCGTGAACCTTCTAGGAATCGCACCTGAACATGCGGTAGACTATAAAGATACTTCCATCAAGGAGATCATGAAGGAAGTCAAGGCGGCTAGAGAGGCTGAAGAACCTGAAATGGAAGTGGAAGAAGAGCCGATCGACCAGACTGACCCAACGGGGGAAACAGCTGAGACCCAGGAAGAAACACCTGAGAAGAAGCAGGAAATGAAAATGGAAATCGAAGAAAGAAAAATGCAGAAAGAATCCGAGAAAGCTCTGGAGAAGGAGCTGAAAGAAGCGGAGAAAACGGCGCGAAGAGAAGACCGCGACCAAGACAGAGAAGAACGGGACACTCCACTAAGAGAAGAAGACAAAGACATTCCTGACGAATCGGAAGGGAACCAGAACGGAAAGGTACCTGGAGGGCTCGAAAAGGAAGAAAAAAGCGGCAGATAGAAAACCAGATTCATGTTTCAAGGAATCGGCAAAGACCTTAGAAGCCGATTCTAGCAGCAGTCTTTTCAGGCTGGCCCTGATGCATGATGCGCCTAAAGAAAGAGCCTTTCCCATGAAGGGAAACAAGATGAAAACAGCCCAATGTAGTATCGGACTCTATACAATTTCAGCATCATGATGCGGCCACTGGTGAAAGCAGGCCTGCAGTTTGTCAGAAGAGAAGGTTTTTTCCTGCTAAGGAGGAAACGAACTCTCAGACGGAATCTGAAGATGAAAATGGTTTTTACTGTATAAGAACCTCCAAGGAAACAGTGATCTGATATAATGGATTCAGATCTGCTTCCATGGGGGTTCTGTTTTTTTCAGGAAAATACACCTTCTGAAAAGCATGAAAGTGGTATGCGTAAAAGAAAAGGATGAAGCATGGGCGGAAAGAAGAGGGGGGATTGCATGAAAATTACGGAAACAGAAAGACTGATCCTTCGTACACTGGAAGTGAGCGATCTGGATGCGCTCATGGATATCTGGGGAAACGAGGATGTGATGAAGTACTGCGGGGGTGCAGGGACGAGAGAGCAGGAGCTTCGTTCTCTCCAGTACTACATCGATATGCAGAAGGAGAGAGGGTTCTCGCCTTATCTTGTCCTTCATAAAGACACTCTGGAGGTTCTGGGGGTCTGTGGATTCAATCCACCCCATGAGGAGTATGATGCGGAGCTCATGTATCATTTTGCTAAGCCGCATTGGGGAAAAGGATATGCCAAAGAAGCAGCGAGAGGCTGCCTGGCATATGCAAAGGAGAACCTTGGGCTTCGAAGAATCGGTGCCTTTGTGGATCCGAAGAATACTGCTTCAAAAAGGATACTTGAGAAGAATGGATTCCGATTCATCGGGAAGAAATGGTTTGAGGATACAAAGCAGGATGAACTCTGCTTTGAACTGGAACTGGAGCGCCCAGGAGAATAGCAAGCTTTAAATGAACTGATAGGGAGAAACCAGACGGAGATTCTGTTGCATGATTTTCTGTCTGGTTTTTCTTTTGGGTAGGGTTCGTCATTTGCATCCGGGAGAACAGCTTCCTCTGAATAGGAAAGAAGACATGGACAGACACATGATTCCATTTCGCAGTTAATCAAAAGTAAGCACGTAATATTATTGAAATGATAATATTATGATGATTCCAGGAAAATAATATCAGTAAATTCTGAGAATTATTGAAAAATACATTGAACCTCAGTGGCTTAGATAATATAATAAAACCAGATATGAAATGGTGATATGGTTGATATTGCTATTTAATTAACAAACAGGAGCTTCTTACATATACATTTTTCCATAGGAAAGTCTTACAGGAGGGGTTAAGATGTTCAAATATGATCTGGTTGTAATAGGT
>RZYZ01000297.1 GCA_009930125.1 Clostridia bacterium
CCTATATACAGACCATCCCAAACTCTGGGCCGCATTTATCTTTTCGTTGTCTTTTACCTGACCCGCACCCCTTGAGTGCCGTCCCGATACCCATACTCCACCGTCTATCTCGACAGCAATCATCTGGTCAGGCCAAGCGATATCGAATCTCCACTTCCGTTTGTTATGGAATCTGTGCTCGAACTGAACCCCTGAATAAAGGTTCTCGCATATCAGTCTGAACAGAGTCGATTCAGTGAGACTTCCCATGTGTTCCTCCTTTGAATGATTCCCTTAGTTGGAATATCGTGAAGCTTTCTGTGTACCCTCCACGTGAACGGAACATGTAGATTACATTCCCCGGTGCCCGTGATTTTATTGTCCCTAGATATTTCATCTTGCGGTTCTCCCATCCCCTGCTTCCACGGGAACACCTGTACTCCGCAACCCAACCCGACATGTCGTATTCCTCTCCGACCTGAATGTCTGGTGGCTTGGGCAATGGATTTATATATCGGAATCCCGGATCATCAAGCCATAAAGCCATTGATTCCTCTAAGTACTTACTGTTTACCTGATACTTTCTTGCCACTAATTCATAGGGGGTATCTCCAAATAGGTCAGCGAGGACCTCTTCACGATGTTGATCTAGATATTTCTTCTGATCTGTCCGAAGCCCTCGCTGGAACTCCCTTACCCTCACCCTAGAAGGGGATGTTTTCATCCTCTCCCTCTTCGTCAAAAGGCTGGAACTCTTCTTCCGCTACCTGTGGTTTGGACTGCTTCTCCTTCACTGCTTCATCTCCGTTCCCCTTACCCCCCAAGAAGAGAACCAGAGATGCGACAACGTCTGTGGAGTATCTTTTCCCCGACCCATCCTTCGCTTCGTATGACGAAACCTTCAATCTTCCCTCGACCAAAGCCGGACTTCCCTTATGCAGAAATTTCTCGCATGCCTCAGCAGTCTTCCCGAAGACCACTGTATTGATAAAATCAACATCCTCATGGACCTGCCCGTTCTTGTCCTTCCATGAGTTGCTAACGGCAACTGCGAACTTTGCCACAGCATTGCCGTCGTTCGAGTACCTGACCTCAGGATCACGGGCAAGATTCCCTACCAGTATTACCTTGCTGAATCCACGTGCCATCTAGATTCCCTCCCCAAACATGACTGTCTGACCAACCTCAACGTCGTACTCTTTCTGGAGTTGATTGACCTCTCTGGTAAGGAGATCAATTCTCCTCTCGCTCGATTCCCGTTTGGAACTGTATTTCGGATATTGACAAAGGGCCTTCTCTGCCCCGTCCAATAGCTCTTTTTTTATTTTCAGTTCCGATGCAAGTCTCTTCAGTTTCTCGTTGTCCATCCAGACCACCCTTCCCGTCGCTTAGTGCTGACACTGGGACTTTATTCCCACTACCCAGCATCTCCTGTGCCACAATGGCTCCGCTCCCTATCTCTATTACAGGGGGAATAAACTCAAGATACCCCGCCGCCTTGTTGTTCCATTCATGGTATCCGGGGAAGTAGGATGGAATCATTACTGTGCCCCCCTTACCGTCCCAAGATGCCCGGCTGAGACCAGCTTCATAGAGCTTTCTCCATTCCTTCCCACGGAATTCCAGTTCCTTGTCCGTGAGTGTGTGCCAACTCTCGCAGATTCTCATCCACCCACCCATCATGTCGATGGCGTAGTGATATGCAGGGTCTGGGAACCGAACAGAACCCCAGAACCCGTGCCTCTCCATTGCACGGAGAAATATCCTCCACGCTATGAGGGACTTGTCAGAAATATCTCCATCAATCTCTTGGATAATCTCTGCAAGTTGTGGATGGAACTTGCTCTTCTTTGCACAGGACATAACGGCCCGGAAGATAGTTTCATAGGGGTAGTCGGAAAGAGCTGTGAACATAAACGAAAGTCCCTCTTCGGTACGTTCCTGTCCTGCGGTTACCTGATCAGCCCCTTCGATGAGCTTGACGAACTTGGGCCAGTCGCTCTTACGCATCTACAGTCCTCCCCTCGGTGTCGATAGCAAACTCCGGGTCATCTCTGACAGACATCATCTCCCCGAAAGCGTTCTGGAATATCTCGTCGGGGTCTTTATCCTGTACCCTTCCACGTTTCTTTTTCTTGAGGTACTTGCCATCAAGCACCTTGGCGAAGTTCCTCGGACGGACAAGCCATTCAAGGTCGGCTTGCCACGACTTGCCGTTTTCCCCCAAGAGAAAGGGAGAGTCCAGAACGATTGAGAAGTAATACTTCCACCATTCAAGGTTCTGACGTGACTCATCTTCCCTCCACCGTGACTTGAGAATTTTCTTCCTCTCCAGTCCCCATGTCTTCGGCTGAACCAACATAGGCAACATCTCCCCATAGAGCTTGATGATTTCGTCATGGGGGCAGTCCGTCAACGCACGTTGCGGACTATAGGGTTTTATAGATTCTTCTTTTAGAGAAGGAGAAGGAGAAGGAGAAGGAGAAGGAGAAGGAG
>RZYZ01000298.1 GCA_009930125.1 Clostridia bacterium
CACAGTTTGTTATCAATAACCCCTGTATACCTTTACAAATCACGATTTTTAACTTTTTTTAGATTTTTTCACTTTATATTGTCAATTTGATAATATTTTGTCATGCTTTCGTATTTTCACATATTATTCGTAGGTGATGGCTTCCTCTTCACCAGAAAGGACTCTGTTTGCCGCTTCAGCCAGCGCCAGCAGCTCGTCTTCTCCTGGATAGACCACAACCTCAGAAATGAATTCCACTCTTTCTCTGATCAGCTTCACCATCAGCTTGGAATAGGCGATTCCTCCCGTAAGGATGATGGCATCCACTTTCCCGCTAAGAACCGCTGCCGCAGCGCCCACTTCCTTGGCCACCTGATAGCCCATGGCGGAATAGATCTTCATGGCATAAGCATCTCCCGATGCTACCTTCTCTTCCACTTCTCTTGCATCATTGGTGTCCAGGTAGGATACGAAGCCTCCTTTTCCGGTGATCATCTTGAGCACTTCAGACTTCTCGTGGGTTCCTGCATAGCAAAGCTCCACAAGGTCTGCCACCGGAAGGCTGCCGCTTCTTTCAGGAGAGAACGGACCATCACCGTTCAGCGCATTGTTCACATCAATGACTCTGCCCTTCTCGTGTGCACCAACGCTGATGCCTCCACCCAGATGCACCACGATGAGATTAAGGTCTGCATAGCTGACGCCCTTCTCCTTTGCATATCGCTTCGCCACCGCTTTCTGGTTCAGCGCATGGAAGATGCTCACTTTCTCAAAAGCCTTGTGTCCGGAGATTCTTGCCAGATCTTCCATCTCGTCCACAACCACAGGATCCGCTATGAAGGACTGTTTTCCGAACTCTGTGCCCAGGCCATGGGCGATGATGGCACCGAGATTGGATGCATGCTCGCCCTTGATGCTCTTTCTGAGATCGGACAGCATGGCTTCATTCACTCTGTAGGTACCGCTCTTGATGGGTTTCAGAAGTCCACCTCTGCCTACGAAGGCATCGAAGGAGTCCAGGCTCTCATTGTTCTCTGTGAGGATTTTCTTGATTTCGTCTTTTCTCCACTCGAACTGGTCGATGACCTTCTTGAAACTGTTGATGACGGACGCTTCGTGTCTCAGCGTGAAGGACTTCACTTCTCTGTTGTCTTCGAAGATTCCGATTTTCGTTGATGTGGACCCCGGATTGATGATAAGTAGTTTATTCATAAATTCTCCCCTTTTGTACTATACAATCTTTTCTGATCTGATCTGTCTGCGCTTACGCTATTTCACGGATGCATTGAGAACCGCCATGGCAATGGAGTTCACTTTGCTTTCGAAGGAATCTGCTCTGGATGTGACAACCACCGGCGCCTTGGCACCTAGAAGCACACCGCCTGTCTTGGCATATGCGGCATAGGTCAAGGACTTATACAGCACATTGCCGGATTCGATGTTGGGCATCAGAAGAATATCCGCATGTCCTGCCACCGGGCTCTTGATGCCCTTGTGTTCTGCAGCCTCCACGCTCAGCGCATTGTCCAGCGCCAGAGGTCCGTCCACGAGGCAGCCTTTGATCTGTCCGCGGTCGTTCATCTTGGAGAGCATGGCGGCATCGATGGTGGCCTGCATGGCTTCATTCACCACTTCCACTGCGCATACCACCGCCACCTTGGGCTTCTCTACGCCCAGACTGGTCACGAAATGCACTGCGTTATTGAGGATGCCTACCTTTTCCTTGAGTCCAGGATAGGTATTCATGGCCGCATCCGTCACAAAAAGCATTCTGTCATAGCCTTCCACTTCAAAGGCTGCCACATGACTGATGAGGTTTCCTGTGGCCAGGCCTTTTTCCTTGTCCAGCACTGCTCTTAGGAGGGACTTGGTATCCACAAGACCTTTCATGAGAATGTCGCATTCTCCCTCACGCACCAGATTCGCCGCGATCTTCGCTGCCTGTGCGGGGCTCTTCTCGTCGATGATTCTGAATTCATCATTGATATGAAGCTCTTTCAGAAGGCTTTCAATCTTCACCTTTTCGCCCACCAGAACGGCATTGCAGAGCCCCATCTCCTTCGCCTTGGCTACAGCCTGAAGGACCGGTTCGTCCTCAGCCGCTGCCACAGCAATGGTTCTCATACGGCCACTGCCTTTTACCTTTTCATAGATCTCACTAAAACTTTTCACTTAGTATTTCCTCCCTGTAACGCAGTGGTTCTTCTTCATTCATCAGTACTCTTCTCGCTCCCTCATAAAGGGACTTCATTTCCAGTTCGCCTGGCATCAGTTCCACCGGTGCGATGAAGGATACATATTCCTTGATCATGCCGGTCATGAGACTGGAGTAGGCAAGCCCTCCGGTGATGATGATGGCCTTGACATCGCCTTTCAGCACCGCAGCACAGGCTCCGATCTCTTTCCCGATCTGATAGGCCATGGCCTGGTACACCTTCGCCGCATAATCATCTCCGTCATGGATCATTCTCTCCACTTCTCTTGCATCACTGGT
>RZYZ01000299.1 GCA_009930125.1 Clostridia bacterium
ATTGATGGCAGCAGAAAAGGAGTGAAGAAGACATGGCAATCGTTGATGCAGCAGTAAAGCTGAATGCAATCCACGCAACCGCAAGTAACGCCTATCAGACTACTATCCCTCTGGCAACCGCAGATAACATTGTGGATGTTGGTGAAGCAGTGCTGACAGCCCCCACATCCGTACAGAATGAATTCTATGATGCGCTGGTGAATCTCATCGGACTTCAGCTGATTCATACGGTGGACTTTACAAATCCTCTATCGGACCTGAAGAAAGGAAAGATGGAATACGGCATGACCATCGAAGACATCTTCGTTGAAATGTCCAGAGGACAGAAGTACATCGCAGGCACCAGATCCGGAGAAAGTGCTCCAGATCAGTTCGAGATCACAAAGGCCGATGTGAAGGCAGCGTTCTACAGTACGCAGTTCGAGCGTCAGTATACAAAAACCCTACACCAGCAGGATGTGAAGAGAGCGTTCCGCTCCGCTGATCCTGTAGGCACACTTACATCCGCAGTGATGCAGTCCCTACGATCGGGTGAAGAGTACGATGACTACAGAATGACCTTAGCATTAGTTGCAAGGCAGCTGGAGGAAGCTGAAAGTGCAACTGCATGGAACGGAAGAGTCAATCTTCTGAGCGACTACAACACCTTAAACTCCACAACCCTGACCCCAGAACAGGCAGTAAGAGATCAGGACTTCCTGGAATATGCTTCCGAAGTCATGCAGACCTGGAGCGACCGTCTGAGATATGTAAGGAGCGACCTAAACATCGCTGGTGTGGATCAGACCCTTCCTAAGCCTTCACAGCACATCATGATGCTGGGTGATATGGAAGCGAAGTTCAGAGTCCACCTGCATACATGGGCCTACAATAAGGACCAGCTGGCCCTAGGAAGTGTCAGAACCTTTGATGCATGGTACTCCATCGGAGCAGACTCCACGTCAACTCCAGTAGTTTCTCCTGATGACATCACAGTCAAGGGAGATCTCGGACTCGGTGGAACAGACCCCTGCATCGCAGTACTGTTTGACCCTGACATGCTTAAGATCTACAACAAGGAAAACATCACAGAGAATGCCAGAAACGCAAGAGCGCACTACTCCAACATCTGGCATACAGTGGCAGACATCTATGCGGCATCTCCTTATCACAATTTCGTGGCATTCTATCTCGCATAGTTCCCCCT
Source organism: Clostridia bacterium (assembly GCA_009930125.1). Taxonomy (GTDB): domain Bacteria; phylum Bacillota; class Clostridia; order Clostridiales; family Clostridiaceae; genus Proteiniclasticum. Next base: position 1,187 of record RZYZ01000299.1, read on the forward strand.
TGCTTTTGGGCTGGCTTCGGCCAGTCCTTTTTTAATAAAGGAGGTTTACATGAATACCTTACAATTATATAAGAACAGCAAACCCTACCCCTATTATTCATCATCACTTACGGCCTACGGAAGCGCAAAATCTGTCACTCCGGTGAATCAGAATCTCAGGTCCGGTTATGTGGATCTGCAGCTGACGCTGGATGATCTTCTTGAGTTCAACTATCTCTCCTATAGCAGAAATGGCAGGACCGTCTATGCCTGGGTGACCGATGTGGAGAAGCTGGGCGGATCGCTTCTATATAGAGTGAACTTTGAAGTGGATGCCTTCAGGACCTATCGCAGCGACCTTGTTCTGGGCAATCAGTTCATCGTAAGACGACCTGTACCATCCGCTTCCTATGATCCTTACCTGTCATCGGATCAGGACTGGAACGACATCTCCATCAATGTGGTGGCCATTGGAAATCCACTGAAAAGATATGCGGTAGTGCAGAAGAAGCATCCAGGGGCTGCGGAAATCGTGTCCAGAGTACCTGGTCAGCCTACGCCCTATCAGTTCTGGGTCTGTGAATATGATGTCAACAACTGGTCCGCAACCACTGCGCTGCGTCAGCTCATTCAGGGCCTGGGGGATTCTGCAGAAAGCTCTGATATTGTTACCATCTATAGTGTCCCACATGTCGATTCTTCCTACCTGACAGGTGGAACGCTAAATTATAAAGTGGGAACCACGAATAAGAGCGTGGATGGATGGAGTCTAATCAGACAGGAAACCAATCCTTTCGAGAAGTTTCAGAATAAAGTTCCTCTTATCTTCAACACACAGCATCCGGATCTCACCAAAGTGAAGCATAGCGTAAGTCTGGTCATTCCTGATGCTGGCATACTGAATGTGCCTGATGAAGTCATATATGGACCCAATCCTGTGCTGATCCGTGAAGTGGACATCTTCTCCGGAAGCTGCAACTATCATCTTGCGATGGAGAACGGACTGAAAATGACCCCTTACAGCGTAAGAGGTTCAGCATTATCCACGATTCCGATTCTGTCGAATCCCTATGACACCTATATATCACAGAATCAGAACACCATTGCAGCATCTCTTCTGGGTGACACGGCGTCCCTTATCGCTGGTGGCGTCATGATGTCTTCAGGAAATCCTTTGGGTGGAGCAATGGCCATGCAGGGTGGTAAAGGGATGTTAGACACCATGATCGGTCTTTCCGATGCAAAGAACATGATTCCATCCAATCCTCCAGCATTTCTGGGTAGTGCGCTCGTAGGAAG
>RZYZ01000300.1 GCA_009930125.1 Clostridia bacterium
ACAGCGCCTCCGGCAGCTGAAGTCAGCACCAGCTATATGAAAACCACGGTGAATCTCAACATGAGAGCAGGCGTGGGCACCTCCTACAGCGTTCTGGCCACCATGTCGGCAGGGACCGTGGTACCTGTTTCCGGATCCTCAGGGGGATGGTTCAAGGTGACCTATAACGGAAAGACAGGCTGGGCTTCAGGAACCTATCTGAAGGCTGTGGCGAATTACAGTGAGAAGGTCCTAAACCTTCCCTATATCAATCAGTACAGTCCCGTATATGCGCCCATGGGCTGTGAGGGAGCCAGTCTACTCATGGCACTTCAGTATAAAGAAAGCACCAGTGTGGGACTCAAGGAATTCCTCGAGAAGATGCCCAAGACAGAGCGAAATCCCTTCGAGGGATTTGCCAGCACACCTTTTGCAGTGGTCAAAGGGGATCCTGAAATCTTCCAGTCCATCTTCCCCGAAGCGCTCACCGCTTATGGAAAGAAGTATGACGAGAATGTAGTGAATATTTCTGGCTACACCACAGCTCAGCTGAAGGCTGAAATCGACAAGGGGAATCCGGTGGTCGCCTACGTCACCACAAGAGACTATGAAGCGCCCAAGTGGAAAGAGTATGACATGGGCGAAGCAGGCATCGTGAACATCGTGGACAACATGCACGTCATGGTGCTTACAGGATACAACTCAGAAGGGGATTACCATGTGACAGACCCCGCCAGCAGCAGAAACAGGTACTGGGTTTCCAGAGAAAAGTTTGAAGCTTCCTACAATGCGCTGAAATGGGCAGTGGTTGTGAGATAAGTCGATAGAACATTCAGGAACCAGGCAAGGCAAAAAAGAAGAAGAAAAGAAAAATGAATAGAAAAGAGTCGCCATGATGCAACACAGATTACTGATGCATCTTGGCGACTTTTCGCTTTGGGGTAAGGCTCATCGTTTCAGAGAACAGATACTGAAATTACAACCCGACTTTTCTGAAGAACCAGGGATAAAGGCCCATGGCCACAAAGGTCAGGAGGAAGTAGCGGATGAAATCGAAAAGATTCGTTTCCGGGAAGACCACACCCAGCCCTTCCTTGATGAGCAGCACCAGGATGAGGCCCACAGCAACGCGCAGCACTTTTCTCAGAAGGGTGCCATCGGTGGTGAAGTTCACTTTCCTCTTTTCCAGGAGGATGCCCAGGAAAAATCCCATGTAGGAGGCCAGCGACTTGATGAAGTCCGTGGACTGGGCGAAGAGAAGTGCCGGGAGAAACAGGACAAGGACAAGGAGATAGAGTTTCGATTCATCCACTTTCCGGATCAGCCTGGCGCAGATACCTGCCATAAGTAGACCCAGCGAAATGCCCACCACAGCGTCCTTCGGATAATGAACACCAAGATAGAGCCTGGATACGCCCACGAGGATCATCAGTGTCATGGTGAGGAGCGTGACCCATCTCTTCCTGAAATGAAGAGAAAAGGCACCTGCAGCAGCACCGGCGCTCTGACTGTGTCCACTGGGAAAGGATTTTCCTGTGGCCGTTTCCGGCCGAAGGGTCCGGATGCCTTCTTCTCCGATGGGACGGCTGAAGGAGAAGAGATCCTTCATGGAGTTGTTCAGAAGATAACTTGTGAATATGGTGAAAGCCAGGACTTCACCGAACTTCTTATCCAATGTCCAGTAGATGATCGCTAGTAGGGGAATGATGAAGGTCTCTTCTCCCAGCATGGTGATGCCTTCGAAGAACGTATCCAGAAAAGGATTGTGTATACTCTGAATGGCGCGCAGAATTTCAAGTTCCATAGGAGTCCTCCAATAAAAAAATAATATCTCTTTCTACTATAGAGGGTCTAGGGAAGACAGTAAAGAAAAAGAGGAAACGGAAGTGACAACTTCTCCTTGATATTGAGAATGAGATTCAATATCATTTAATAATAACAATTATTATTTTATAATCATTCTATTTACAAAATATTTAAACTGATGTATGATAGGAGTGAGTAAAAGCCAGTGATATCAAGGGATTGAGAAGAATTCTCAATTAGAGTGCATGATACAAAAGAAAGATTCAGAGTGAGAAATTCTGAATTCATAGTAGACGAAGGAGATGATGAAATGATTGCGAGCGTAAAGAATGAAGAAAGAAAGACCCTATTTGACGGCATGAAGCCTCATGTGGAACTCATGGCGGCAGGTCTCAGCGGGGTGCTGATTCTTATTGGATGGTATCTTCTGAATCAGGAGGTGGATACCGCAGCTGCAGTGATTTTCGTTTCAGCCTTCGTCATCGGCGGGTATGCCAAAGCGAAGCAGGGCATCGAGGATACCCTGGCCACGAGAAAGCTCAATGTGGAGCTTCTGATGATTCTTGCAGCCATCGGGTCTGCCCTCATCGGATACTGGATGGAAGGGGCCATCCTCATCTTCATTTTCGGTCTCAGCGGAGCCCTGGAAACCTACACCATGAACAAGAGTCACAGGGA
>RZYZ01000301.1 GCA_009930125.1 Clostridia bacterium
TCCGAAACCTCACTGGAAGTCATCGAGAACCATATCAGGGATCTGAAGCCGGCTTTTGTCATCATCGATTCCATCCAGACCATCTATTCAGAAAAAGTGACCTCTGCTCCAGGGTCGGTATCCCAGGTCAGAGAGTGCGCAAACGGTCTGATGCGTATCGGGAAAATCATGGGTATCCCCCTGTTCATTGTGGCTCATGTGACAAAACAGGGAGAACTTGCCGGACCAAGAGTCCTTGAACATATGGTGGATTCGGTGCTGTATTTCGAAGGGGAAAGAACGGAAGAGATCAGGATTCTGCGAACCATGAAGAACCGTTTCGGGACCACTTCTGAAATCGGTGTTTTCGAGATGGCTCAGGAAGGACTTGTGGAAGTCTACGATCCCTCCAGGATTTTCCTGGAAGATCATATGGGAGCCAAGGAGGGTTCGGTGGTCATCGGGATCATGGAAGGAACAAGACCCATTCTGGTTCAGGTCCAGTCCCTGGTGGCTGAAACGAAAGCGGTGATGCCAAGACGGACTTCTCTGGGTATTGAACTGCCAAGACTGAATCTGATTCTTGCTGTGCTTGAAAAAAAACTGAGGATTCCTTTTTACGCCAGTGATGTTTATGTCAACGTGGTGGGCGGTCTTTCGGTGGAGGGCACTTCCCAGGATCTGGGGCTTGCGCTCAGTCTGGTTTCCAGTGCCAAAGGAAAGCAGCTCAAGTATGACAGGCTCATTGCGGTGGGAGAAGTAGGGCTTACTGGAGAGATCAGACCGGTGAATCATGTGGAGAGGCTCATCAGTGAGGGGATGAAGATGGGATTCGAGAATTTCGTTCTGCCCAAAAGAAGTCTGGAAAAGGTGAAAATCAAGGGAATCAATCTCATTGCTGTGGATTCTCTGAAGGAAGCTGTGAATAAATTGTTTTAGAAAGAGTTTTTCTGTTAAAGTTAAGAATAAATAGCTATAATGATAGTATCATTCGGGTACAATCTATAAACAATTTAAAAGTTATAAAGGAGGTGTAGATGTTGATTAGAAATATCGTAAGAGGAATAGTTACTATAGTGGGTGCGCTTACAGGTTATTTTGTGGCACAGGGAATCCTTTCCACTCCTTACCTGGACAATCTCGCATTTGCTCAAGGGTTGCCATTTACCATAGGTCTTATAGTGGTAAGTATAATTATTTTTGGACTTATATTTTTTCTGTTATCATCTAAAATTTACAATCTGCTCATTTCAATCAATAAAATCATCGAAAAGAACCTTTCCGGTATGTCCGTGACAGAGATTCTTTTTGGTGCAGCGGGTGCACTCATCTTTCTGGTGATCACCTTCTTCCTGGCCAGACCACTGGCTGATATGTGGCCTGGGGTTGGAGGACTTCTGACCGTGCTGATCAATCTTCTGGCAGCAATGCTCGGAGCCAATGTGGCCATCAAGAAGAAAGACGAGATGATGGGATTTTTCCATGGTCTCAGAGGGCGCAGTCATACGCCCAAGGAAAAGCCTGAGAAAGAAGTGGAGAAGGCAGTCTATAATGGTACACCGAAGGTTCTTGATACTTCTGTGATCATTGATGGAAGAATCTATGATATCTGCAAGACTGGTTTTGTGGAAGGAAAGCTTGTGATTCCGTTTTTCGTACTGGAAGAGCTTCGCCATATTGCCGATTCCTCTGATTCGCTGAAGAGAAATCGAGGAAGAAGAGGACTGGATATTCTGAATAAGATCCAGAACGAACTGGATATCGAAGTGGAGATCTGGGAAAAGGATTTTCCTGAGATTTCTGAAGTGGATTCCAAACTTCTGAAGCTGGCCACGGTACTAGGTGGTAAAGTTGTGACAAATGACTATAATCTCAATAAGGTTGCAGAATTTCAGAGAGTCCCTGTGCTGAACATCAACGAAATGGCCAATGCCGTGAAACCGATGCTTCTTCCAGGGGAAGAAATGAATCTGCTGATATCAAAAGTCGGAAAAGAGCAGAGCCAGGGCATCGGATATCTGGATGATGGTACGATGATTGTAGTGGAAGATGGCAAGCGATATGTAGGAGATACGATCTTCGTCATTGTCACCTCTGTGCTCCAGACTGCTGCCGGCAGGATGATTTTTGCCAAGCCGAGGGTGGATTAGCATGGTCATCGCATTGATTGTTTCAGGAGGAAAAGGGGTCCGGATGGGGAGTGCCATTCCAAAACAGTTTCTGGAGCTTGCTGGTGTTCCGGTGTTGATCAGAACACTGATGGCTTTTGATGCCGTCGATGAGATCGATCAGATGGTTCTGGTTCTTCCTGAGCAGTACTTCTCCTATTTTTCGGAACTTGGCTATAAACCTGAAAAGCCGCTTGTGTTGGTTGCTGCGGGAAAAGAACGGCAGGATTCCGTGCGCAACGGTCTTCTGAAAGTGAACACGCTGGATGAAGATTCCATCGTGATTATTCATGATGGGGTCAGACC
>RZYZ01000302.1 GCA_009930125.1 Clostridia bacterium
TTTTATATGTTTACACTATAATATAGGTGAGAGCATGGACCAGCTTGCCTGTCTGATCGCGGACACCCTGCCCGGAAGGCAGCGCGATCGGTTAGAAGTCTTAGCGTGGTTGCGGACCTGCAATGCTCACCATATAACTCTCAATCCTAGCCTGGCTGTGTTTAACGTAAGTCCAGGCCTTACTTATAATATGAAGGAGTTGATGAAAAATGGCAACAAGCACATTTGATGTGCGACCTGATCAGGAGCAGTCCATCTATGAGTTCTTCCGGACAAAACTGCTCAGAGAGCTGTCACAGCTTTTTGAGTGGAAAGGACTTCCTGAAGAAGTGCCTTACGATTACCTTGAAATGGCGCTTACTCATTCGGGGCGTGCAATGTTCTTCTACGACGCTACTTATGGCTATATGACGCTTGCCTGCAGCGCCGATGGTGTGAATGTCTACGGTAAACCAATCAGAGCACGTGCTATCCGCTTTACAACAGACATGGGAATGCCTGACTATCAGAGGACGATTTATCATCGTTATGATGAAAAGATGGAGAAGGAAAAGGCCTGCGTCATGATTGAAAATATGTATGGTGGAGAACCCATGCTGAACATTGTAGATTTCTATGCTAAAAGGATGGCCATGCTTCAGCAGGCATTTGACACAAACGCTCTATGGCAGAATCTGCCACCGATTTTCACGACTCCGAACGATAATATGAAACTGTCCATTATGAAGCTCTTCAGTGACATCAGGTCCGGAAAGCCGTGGATCATCGTGGACAAGGAAATGCTGGCTGTTAATGGTGTTCCTGTGGAATTCATCGAAGTACAGAATAAGCTTGCGGATATCTATGACGCCATGAATGAAATCTATAATTCATTTAAGGAAACCGTGGGTATTAATTCACCCGGTGCAGACAAGAAAGAACGACTATTATTAGATGAAGTTAATGCCAACAATCAGTCCATCCAGACATGCCTGCACATCATGCAGACATGCCGTGAAGTGGCCTGTGAGGAAATCAATGAAGTATTCGGTCTGAACATCAGTGTGCAGGCCAGAGGTGCCGATGAGGCGGAAGGAGATGTAGAAGATGGCACAGGTGACGATGGAGCTGAGGACGGTTCTTTCGATGGAGAACTTTAATCTTTTTGATTTCAACTATGAATGTGATGATGCAGCGTGGAAAGAAAAGTTGGAGCAGCAGTTCATCAACACTTATTATTTTATGGAAATCGGACAGGAAACGATAGATCGCTGGAAGCATAGGGTCCGGACAAAATTTCAGAGCATTATGCCCTATTATAACGATCTATACAAGAGCACACTTATGGAAATCAATCCGTTGATTACACATAATCGGAAAGAAACCTATGCTGCGGATAATTCTTCCAATACAAGCATGTCAGCAGTAAATGACGCGATTGAATACGATCACCCACAGACCGGAACATCTTCAGATATTCCAGCGAGCAGGATGAATAACGATGGGACATCCACTTCAACCAATACCACCCTGAACAATTACGAACGTAATATTGAAGGACTGGATGGTGATCAGAGCGTTCTCCTGAAAGCCTATCGTGAAACCATTATTGATATCAATGAGATGATCATGAAGGACTGCAAGGATCTCTTTATCTTAGTATATTAGGAGGTGTCAAAATGTTTACAAAAATTGAAATACCCTCTTCGTGGAAAGAGGAATATACCAAATATCCGAACGGAAAGACGATCTGGGAAGCGCTCAGTGCAGCCATGACATCCTTCAATGATTTCGTGGACGAGGTGAATGTGGATGTGCAGGAAGGCCTTCTGTCCATTGACCAGGCGGAAGACACTTTAAGAAGTGAATTAAGTGCAGCTTTTGACTCAATGTCAGAAGATTTTCAGATGGATTTTTCCGCTCTTCAGGATGAAGTCGATGCAGCGGTAGCATCCGTAGCGGATAAAGTGACACAGGCACAGCTGGACGCAGTCAATGCACAATTGGCGGAAATGACGCAGGATTTGATCATTCCCCCTGAAAAAACAAACTTCGTCACGAAAGAATATGAAACCTTTGACACGCAAGCGATTCCATTCTCAAATTCAGGGCAGAAGATAAGCTATCTAACTGGCGTGATGTCTGCTGATGTGAATAAATCCTCTACTGATAAAATAGACCTTGCGAACATGACACACCTGTATAGGTATTATGGGGATGGTTCAACGACAACGAAGTTCAGCGATTCAATCGTTGCATTTTATGATGCTTCGCAGGTGTTCATCTCCGGACTAAACCGAAGAACCGCCTACGACCTGACGCTATTCGAGGGTAAAAACGTCATCATCTATCCTATCCCTACGGGTGCTAAATATGTTGCATTTACAGTAGACATGGTTAATGTAGCCAATTTCAATCATGCAATCAGAAGGGGTGTAGATAGCGCCATTATTATTG
>RZYZ01000303.1 GCA_009930125.1 Clostridia bacterium
AGTGATTATGGAAAAAGTCATATGTACATATTGTGGAAAGGACGCTGTATCGATCGAAGAGCATGAAATAGAGCTTAGCGAACCCTATGGTGGGTCTTCCACAGTCAAGATAAAAGAAAAAGTATGCAGTCATTGTGGATTTGTCGAGGATGATGGGAGCAATGATCTCGTGATTCAAAAAGAGCTTTCGATGCTCAAGAGAATCTCAATGGTGAAAGTGCTTGATGAGCTTAATGCCATGGGCCATACGACTGCATCCATGGAACGCGCCTTGGGTCTTCCTGCAAGAACAATCGCGAGGTGGAAGAATGAACGATCCATGTCCCCTTCGGCATCAGCAATCGCACTGATGAGGATCATTCGGACTTATCCCTGGGTACTTGCTGTCGCAGACATGCAATTTGACCATGAGGCAGCCAGGAAGATCCTTCTTCAACATGCAGCCAGTGAACTCGTGAAAATTCGTGCTGAGCACCCGGAATATACAGTAACCTCCAGTGCCCAGAAGTCTGAAAACCATCTTGAACTATTCATTGAAGTATCTAAAGAGTCTATTCCAGAAACAGTATCAAGTGGGAATTATGTCTTCGAATCCTTGAGGTAGGTAAGTCTTTATGAAAATCAACAGTTTCATCATTTGTGACGATATACGGTCGGAAGTTGGCAACAAGAAATCCCTCATGGGGCTCTATACGAAGGAGTTGGTATTCTCAGTCACTGCTAAAGAAGCAGGTGTTTGGCCAAAGGATATTGTCCTTGGGATGATGTTGGACTTCTCGATTTCGGCCGAGTTAAAAAAGAAGGCACATAAGTTCAAGGTCATGTATTCAGTAAATGATGTTGAAAATGCGCTCGGAGAAGGGGAGTTCAAATTTCCTCCAGATGAGCGAGACCTAGAGGGTGATTTCCAAATGACCATCTTTGCCAAGTCCCAATATCGTTTTGAATCCTGCGGGAAGCTTTCGCATTGCGTCAAGATTTTCGATGCTTCAGGAAACGAGATTGTTCAGGCTAGCCCGACGACCGAGCTCCTCATCAAGGAGCGTGTAATCACATCTTGATTTCTCCTTTCCGGCAATCCTAAATTGAAACAGGGGTCAAGAATTAAACTCCTTATTTCAAGCTAAGAAAGGAAACAGTCCTTCAGAAAGGCCAAAACGGCAAAAATTTAGAATTTGCCGAAATGGCTGAGGAGGAGTTGTGTATGAATAGGATATTTGTCAGTGATGAAATTTCCCGTCTATTGCTCAGCTTGGGCTGAGCTTGTAGTGTAAGTGCCCGGCCAGAGCCCTTTCAATGCATATTCCCAAATTTGTATATCGTTCAAGTGAATGTGTTCCTTCCTTAACGAAAGACCACGATTCCAGATAAGAGCCTCCGACTGAGAAAGAGGATTCAGATATGAGTTTCACAAATTCCGGGATGTTCCGGCAATGAATAGATCGTTTTGTGTGCCATCTCATCCTATATTATTACGCTATCAGGAACGTATGCTCCATCCATCTCCACAATGTGAACGATTTCCTGAAAATAGCTTTTGGCAAGGTGACAGCCTTCATGTAAGTTTCTAGAATCCCTCCAAGCATGGAAAGGATTGTCGAAGAGCCGGCGTCCTTAGCGGTGGTGACATCGCCGTACATGATTTCAAGGTATACGGAATTCTTGTCGTATATCAGGTTCAAGAGAACTTCTAGCGCCTGTGTATCAGAAGGCCCCTCTACGATTGCGAACACAATCTTTTTACGAGCCCCAATATTCTCCAGCCTCCCTGAATGCGAGTGCTATCTCTGCATTGTTCGTCTGTTCGTAAAGCTCCTCATCTTGTTCGGCGAGCATGATGTCCCTGAAATAGAAGTCGCGGAGATTGTTGTTCTCTTTGACGTTTGTCATGCGAACGTAGCGCTTGTGAGGATTTGTAGTTGTGAAGGCAATGAATCCTCGATCCAACGTTTCCAGTGGGCGCAGATTATGCGAGGTGAAGATCAGCTGTCCCTTCCCCCTCTCTGAGATGATGCTGAGCAGTTCTCCGAGAATATATTCGAAGAACCCACAGTCGAGCTCATCGATGGCAACAGTGATGGATGGCTGATTATAGACGACGATGAGAAGCTGGAGAATGGAGACGATCTTCTTGATGCCTTCAGATTCATAATTGAGCGGAATTTCCCGGTTGTTCTTGTGGGACATAAGCTGGATTCGGCTTCCTTCCTCCCCATTCTCAAGAACCTGCGTCCCCAAATCCTTGAAGTGGATGGTAAGTCCGGGGACTATCTGCTTTAGTACCACATTCATGGTCTGGATGACTTTTATGACTACGTCCTTTGCCTTCTTTGTTATCACAGCTGGTTCATTGAGAGGAATCATCATCGTACCGATGGCACCCGAATTCCCTGTTGTATACGTAAAGACCAATGGCTGTGCATTCAGGCTTATAA
>RZYZ01000304.1 GCA_009930125.1 Clostridia bacterium
TCATTCTTCCCCCCAAGTAAAGACTTCTTCGTCTTCATCCTCATAGTCATCAAAGTCACCTAACGAATATACAGGGTCATCATCGACTTCATCAAAGTCGTCTTCTTCGAAACTATCTTCCCTATAATCAAAGAATTCACAATCCAAACATTCTTCTTGATTTTTTTCACAATTGAAACAAGCAGGATGACTCATTCATCTACTCTCCTCTTTCTTTCACTGTCGAGAATCTTTTCAGCCCATTTTCTTTTCCGAAGTTCTTGAATCTCTTCCCAAGATTTCCCCTTTCGTTCAGCCTTTGTAAGATCAATTGTACTCCAAGGGGAAATCTTTTTCTTTCCATCTTCCATGTAGAAATATCTCCTATTTTTTTAATAGTTGATCTTTTTAGAAACTCCAATCTACAATTTCAGAATCATCAGGAAGAGCATGTTTTACAATATAGGACTTAGCTTCATCCTCTTCAAGGAACGGACCATAGAAACAGGAAACAAGTTCACGATAGTCCTTTTTCAGAATCTGCTTTGGTGTCACAATGAACCAAATCCTATCCACTACAATCTTGTCATCAGCCTTAGAGAGAACCTTGATTCTCTTGATAAGAGCAACAATGACCCCAGTGAAAATCACGACCAGCAACAATAAAGACAATTCCATGGTTTTTTCTCCTTTTTACCATTTGATTTCTATATGACCGTCAATCTTGATGACTTCATATCCCTTTTCAATGAGAAACTTCTCAACCTTCTCAGGAAGATATTCATCAGAGAGCTTGAGGATTGTTTTACTTTCACCAATGATCTTATTGATCTTTGGTAGAAGATATCCAAAAAGAAACTTCTTCGTAAGAATTGTTTCATTTATGATGCTCTCCCTCTTAGCTTCCTCTGATGAAGGAAATTCACCTTTAGGATCAATACTATTTTCTGATGATTCTGAAGGATACTCTTCTGCATGAATCTTGATGATGGAATCCATTCCCTTTTGATACACCATCCTATCAAACTCCTCATAGAGCTTGAATCCTAGAGACTTTCTCATTGTGGTTCTCAGTTTAGAATAATCTGGAGAGATAGGACACACAACATTCTTCTCCGTATGGATATGATCTACTGGATATTTCCTATGGGGAATACCTTCTCGATCAGTCTTAGAACTCTTTTCAATTTCCAAGTTTGCTGGATCCTTACTGGATTCCAGTTTCAAGAATGGATAGTTGTTGAAGTTCCATAGCTTGTCTGGATACTTTGAATCCTCGAAGGAAGCAAATCCCTCTATGGAAAACATATCTATTCCAGTACATTGATGCCACCTTCCATCCGAAAAGAATTTCAATCCACTTGGAATGTCATCTCGTTGAAAGTTCTTCATCATCTCTTTTGAAGGAGCTCTATACCAATCACCTCTTACGAATTTCATCTTTGATCCTCTCTTAGGTTGATTCCAACCAAAAATTATTCTTCTTTCTCTCTTCAGTGAGAAATTCAAAAAGCCAATCCTCTGAATCCATGATCTTACTCCATGAGAAGTTTACAGAAACCCTCATGAGTGGAAACACTCTAGTGTCTATATTGACCTCAGAATCCTTATATCCAAGGATAGTCAAGACCCTCTCAAGATACATGACATCCTCTTCCTCGAATGGAACAGATCTTCCAATGAAGTTGAGAGAGACATGATCCTTGAGTACACTGTTACTGAATGCATCATTGATCATTGAAGACAGCATATTGAGTAGATAGATATTGGAAGAACACCATTCTTTGATCAATTCTTTATTCATATTCATAGGACTTATTTCCCTACTGGAACTCTTTTTCGAATAGGCTTTGGAGCCTCACTGAGTTTTGTTCCCCCACTGAGATATTTTCCAAGATGGAACAAATAGACATCCTCCTGGAAGTAGTTCAATTCATTCACCTTGAAGTAATAGTTCAAGAGAGATTCCAAATCATAGGAACCTAGTTGCTCCGCCATAGCCTTCTTCCATGAAGCATCAATATATCCCGTAGTCTTATAGAGAAAGGCATTGTTGAGAGCCTTCATGGACTTATAGAAGAAGTCCTTCGTTCCAAACTCCTTCAAGTCCTTGATAACAGAACAATCCTTCTTGACTATCTTCAGGAGAAGATCTGCCATCCTGTCAGTGGATATGAAGGAGAATTCAGATTCAATTTCCTTAGCAGTGAAGAATTCACCCTCCACACATCGCTCAAAGTTCTGGAGAGCATTTCTTACAGAGCCTTCACAGTTCTCAGCAATGATGAAAATCCCCTTCTCATAGAATTCTACAAGATCATCTGGGAGTTTCAACTTCTCCGTCTCAGAGGGCTATCTGGTGCAGGATGGGCGCATCGTCCAGCCGGTGCGGGGCGCGTCGCTCATCGGTAAGGGCGCGGATATCCTCATGCAGATCGACCGCGTCGGCCGTGAA
>RZYZ01000305.1 GCA_009930125.1 Clostridia bacterium
GAATATTGTAAAGAAGCAATTCTTTGTTCCCTTTGACAAGGGGTATGAGTTCTACAGAAGTCCACTTGAAAAGAGATTCCTTCATATTGACCTTGCTGAAACAGGTGACATGGCTTCCCTAGGAATGGTTCATCCAGAAAGATCAAAGGATGGTTCAATAGTCTATGTCACGGATTTCACTCTGGCAATATCCCCCGAGAAGGGAAGAATCAATCTGGATGCCATCAGACTCTTCATCAGGGACTTGAAGGTGAAGGGAAATCTTCCAATAGAAACAGTTACCTATGACCAGTATCAGTCCTCTGCTTCCATTCAGTTTCTCAAGAATGAGGGATTCAATTCTTCCCTCTTTTCTGTTGACAGGGACAGCAAGGTGTATCTTACCTATATATCATATATTCTTTCTGGAAGAATCAAGGCTGGTAGAAATATCTATCTCAAGAATAACTTGAAGTCCCTCCAGGAGGTCACTCTCAGTTCAGGAAGAAAGAAAGTTGATCACACAAAGGGAAAGATCATCTATTGGGATGGAGCTGACTGGGAAGAATCCCAGATGGGTAAGTTTGCAAAGGACGTTTCTGATGGACACTGTGGAGCCTTCTGGAGTGCTCTTCACAACTATACAGGAGTACCTCGGTATATATGGGAAGATCCAAGGGAAGAGGGAGAAGGAGAAGGAGTAACAAAGAGCAATAAGCTCATAATGACTTTGGAAGACCGTTTTGGTTTTCAAACAGACTTATTGAAGGAGTATCTGTAATGGAAAAGAAAGAAGAGACATTGGAAAAGTTGGTAGAATTCAATGGAAAAGAAATTTCCAGAGAGCAATTTCTTGAGGAACAGAAAAAGGCTATGCAACACAAGGGAATGAAGATTGTAGAAGTATCTCCAGGAGTATTCAAAACTAGAATTCAGGAGTAAATTCCTCTTCATTTTCAGTAGTATAGTGATATCTGGAAAGAGGAGTGACCCATGGAAAAGTTGAAGATGTATAAGAAGGAGAAGGAAATCATTCATAAGATTCATCTCCTGACAGGGAAGCCATATGAAGATGTGAAGGAAGTGTTTGAAGGAATACTCTATATGGTGCTTCTTGCCTATCTTGAAAAAGAACCTGTGTACTTTCCATTCTTTGGGGAAATTGAACTGAAGTATCTGAAGGACAGGTACACTCAAAGTGGAAGAGTTGCAGAGATTGACATAGACTTTTCACCAAACGAATTCTTGTTGAGGGTGATAGGTCAGATTGAAGACAAGGAGGAATCAGACATTGAAAAATTTCTAAAGAATAAGATTCATTCAATATTGAAGTCTATGTTATAAGAGGGGATAGGGATGAAGATGTATCACATTGATTCTGGAGTTAGAATCAAGAAGTACGAAAAGACGACCATAGATGGTGAAGAGGTTTTCAAGGAGACAGAAGAATGGAGAGATTTCAAAAGAAAGAAAAAGACTGAAGCTCTTTTGCAAGTGTCTGGAATTCCCTTCCATGCCTTGGAACTTTCTCTTGATGACTATGTTGGAAAGGATCTTGAGAAGATAGAGAAGATGAAAATTTATCTCAAGAACTTTGATTCCAAGTTCAAGCATATTCACCTTTACTTTTGGTCAGTGGAAAATAGCACACAGAAGACAACAATGGCTTCAGTTCTGGGGAAAGATCTTCTGACAGCAGGATTCAAGGTTCAGTTTGTTCTTATGAGTAGATTGATCAAGTTGTTGTCGGAAGAAAAGTTTGAACCAGAACATGAGAAGATTCTGAATCCTATCAGGAATGCTGATTTCTTGATCATTGATGATTCCTTTGACAAGAAGAAGGCAACCATATATAAGAGTGGATTCCAGATTCCTTTCCTTGATGAGTTCCTCAGGACTCGTCTTGAGATTGAAAAGAAAGCAACCTGTTTCACAAGTAACATTCCTATCGATTCTATTGATGAAGATGTGTTTGGAACCTCTATGAAGAAACTTCTCAAGAGATCCATTCCTGATCCTTTTCATTTCAAGTCTTCCTATGAACTGAGAAACGATTTCAAACCTGACGATCTGTGGAGCTGAATATATGTTTTCAATTGTAAATATCGAAAAACAGAATTTGATCTAGTAAAAATACAGGAGTTGCTCGAAAGATTAAAGGTGGATGACTCTTTTCAGAAGCGTTGGAATGCTTATGCAAAGAAGAACAACTATGTTCATGGTCTCAGTTTTGAAGCTGTCATCCTTGATGCTATAAGACTCATTAACAAAATGAGCTGAGTACTGAGAAACCAGGAAGCAAGATGTGACAATGAAGAATTCCATCATCAAAGATGAAGGACGGGGTCATCATCCTCAACAACAGCCGCGGTCCCCTCATCGTCGAGCAGGACCTGGCCGATGCCCTGAACAGCGGCAAGGTGTATGCAGCGGGCTTGGATG
>RZYZ01000306.1 GCA_009930125.1 Clostridia bacterium
CCTGATTGAAATGTCCATTGAATCAGTTGTTTCAGGAAAATGAGGTGATTGTATTGATAAAGTGGTGGAAGAATCTGATCGAAAGAATAGCCGAGTCAAACAGAAAAGAATATGGCTCCAAAAGACTGGACTGCTGTGATCTGAATCGGCAGAAATAAGAAGAGACGAAAAGCGGGGGAACAGCACTGGAAACGAACCCCTCCGTTGCTCATTACAGGACGAGGACCATCTGGCTTTAAAGCAGTGAGTATGCAGATATTACCAGATAAATGCAAATTCAATATTTTATCATAAGAGGTAGATGATTCCTGCGGATCGCTGCCTCTTTGCATTTTTTCATGGAGCTTGACATAAAACATAGTAAAACCGAATAAAACGGAAGGAGGAAGAATTATGTTTATCGGACTGATACTACTGATCCTTGTCGCCTATCTTCTGATCAACGGAGATCCCAGAGTGAGTCTACCGCAGAAGAGCAGTGCAGAGGAAAAACTGAAGGAAAGATATATCAATGGTGAAATAGATGAAGAGACTTATGTAAGGATGAAGTCGGTCATCCATGGAAAGTAAATAGGAGGTGATTGAAATGATGTTTGGCAGAGGATATTTCGACAGAGACAGATTCTTTATGCACAGAGATTTTTATGGTATCACCCTATGGCATGTGCTCATTGCCATCGGTGTAATCATTCTTATAGTCGCCATTGTAGTGCTCCTGAGCAGAAAATCGGGAAATAACGAACGAAAAGGCACCAATGAGAATCTCAGAAGAATTCTGGATGAAAGATATGTTAGAGGAGAAATTTCGGAAGAAGAGTATAAAACCAAGAGAAAATTTTTAGACGAGAACTGACTGCCCATCAGGAGTGATAGGAATGAAGGAAGATAAGATACACGAACGCATGAAACATGAAGCAGAGAATCACAACGCTCATGAAGAACATGATGAAAAGGATCATGAAATGAAGAAAAGCAGCATGGAACACGCAGAGCATCAGAAGCATCATGAGTCAGGTCATGAGGACCATCACGACCACCATGCCATGATGGTGGAGGATTTCAGGAGAAGATTTTTCATCTCACTTGTGATCACGGTGCCGATACTTGTTCTTTCCCCTATGATTCAGATGTTCCTTGGGGTGGACTGGAGATTCACCGGAGATTCCTATCTACTGTTTCTCCTTTCCTCAGTACTCTATATCTATGGAGGGAAGCCTTTTCTTTCAGGCGCAAAAGATGAGCTGAAGAAGAAAGAACCTGGAATGATGACACTGATCGCCTTCGCCATAACGGTGGCGTATATCTACAGCACTGCCGCAGTCTTCACGAAGATCGGCAGTGACTTCTTCTGGGAACTGGCGACATTGATCGTGATCATGCTCCTGGGACACTGGATTGAAATGAAGTCCGTGATGAGAGCATCCAGAGCACTGGATGAGCTTCTGAAACTCATGCCGGAAGAGGCACATCTTCTGGATGAGCAGGGAGAGACCGTGGATGTTCCGGTGAAAGAGCTGAAAGAGAAGGATAGGGTTCTCGTGAAACCGGGAGAGAAGATTCCCATCGATGGAGTTGTCTATGAAGGAAAGTCTGAAGTGAACGAATCCATGATTACGGGGGAATCGGTGCCGGTGGTGAAGTCCGATGGAGATGAGATCATTGGCGGTTCCATCAATGGAGAGGGCATCCTGAAGTTCAGAGTCAGCCATGTGGGGGATGAGACCTTCCTTTCCCAGGTGATCAAGCTTGTGAAGGAAGCCCAGGAGTCCAGGTCCAGAACCCAGAGACTGGCGGATGTGGCAGCCAAATGGCTTTTCTATATCGCTTCTGTTTCAGGTGTAGTGACCTTTACGGTCTGGATGCTTCTTGGCAGAGAAATCAGTTTCGCCATGGAAAGAGCAGTGACGGTGATCATCATATCCTGTCCCCATGCGTTAGGACTGGCGACGCCACTGGTTACAGCAGTATCCACCAGCATCGGAGCCAAAAGAGGCTTGCTCATAAGAGACAGAAATGCCTTCGAAAATGCACGCAGTCTGGATGCTGTGGTCTTTGATAAGACGGGTACGCTGACAGAAGGGGAATTCGGTGTTACAGATATCAAAGTACACGAAAGAACGGAAACGGAAGTTATGAGCATCGCCTACTCCGTGGAGTCCAATTCGGAGCATCCCATTGCCAGAGGTATTGTGAGAGAAGGGAAGAAAAGAAACCTTTCACGCTCTGACGTGACGGACTATGAGAACATGCCTGGAAAGGGTCTCAAAGCGAAAATGGATGGAAAAGACATCAGAGTTGTGAGCCCTGGCTACATGAGAGAAGAGAGCATCAGCTTTGATGAAGAATACTATGAGCACCTTGCAGAGCAGGGAAAGACCGTGGTATTTGTGCTGGAAGAGAAGAAGCTCAT